>NZ_JBQTCF010000038.1:0-33310 GCF_052379845.1 Roseinatronobacter sp. NSM
GGTACCCCTTTAAAAAAATTTTTTATTATGGCAATTTAAAGGGCGGCCCCCCCCCCCCCCCGCAGCTTGGCCTGCAATGGTCATATTGAACAGCGCGACATTACGCCTGTTTTCTGCCAAACCTGCCACGTCCTTGGCCAGGCCAACAGGGCAGTTTAACACTGCTTCATATTTCTGCACCGCGTCCCCGTATCTGGTGGCGTGCTTGCCGTGGTTTTAGGACACTGCATTCGCAGCATCTTGACATACAGTCAGTCGTGGTGCCGATTTCGAACGATTGTAGCGTTCAGGACATAGCTTTTGGACAGTGGCCGCATGTGGGCCTTATCATGGACTTGACGCCTGCGGGCACCCTTTCGCAAGCCAAACTGTGCTGTGCGACATGTCAGGCGCAGCCAGTCGTCTGCCAACTTGTTTCCGGTGCGGTGCCGCCAGAACCGGCAGATCGTCATGGATGCGGGAACACGTCTAGTCGCGCGCCACGATTGTTTGGCCGTCGGCCAGTGCGCTGCCGGGATAAAGCACCACCATCGCGCCCTTGTCCAGCCCCGTCAGAACCTCTGCCTGACCTGCGGCCTGACGACCGATTTCTACGCGCCGATGTCGCGCCCTACCCGCATCGACCACAAAGACCGCCCAGCCATCACCATCACGGAACAGGGCTGCTTGCGGGACCCGCACAAGGTCATCTGCATCCCAGATAATCAGCCGGACATGCACGCGGAACCCGTCACCCAGCCCTTTGCGATCCTCTGGCGGGCTTAGCAAGTCGAGTCGCACGCGCACGCGCTGCTCTTCAATCCCGAGTGCCGAGACGCGGGTAAAGGCCGCAGGATCAACGCGCCGCAACTGCGCGCTCAGAACGCCTTCGCCACCCCAACGCTCGACAATTGCGCGCGCACCATCGGGAACGCGGACCGCATCAGTGGACAGAAGGTCAAGCTCGATCTCCATCTCGTCCAGATTGCCAATAGTCAGAAGCGGGCCGCCTGCCTGAACGAACCGCGCACTCTGGTCGCTGACCTCCAGCACGATGCCGCTTTGCGGGGCCAGTAACTGGACGCAGCATGCGCCGGGTTCGGCGTCAGGGTCATACAGCGCTTGCGGACCCAGCAATTGCGCCTGTGCGCGGGCCAGCGCGGCGTATTTCAGATCAAGCTGTGAGCGTGCTGCATCCAGGGTCTGCTGTGCTGCAAGATGTGCGACTTCGATATCTTCCAGCATGCGAAGGGGAATTGTGCCGCCATCAGCAAGGGTGCGGGCACGTTCCAACTGCAATTTGGAATGCTCCAGCCCACTTTCCGCCTGACGCAGATTGCTTTGCGCCACCGCGATTGCGGCCTGCGCCTCGGCCACGGCGGCTTCGGCCTGCGCACGGGCGCGGGCATCCATCAATGCGGGGTCTGCGGGCTGGATCACGGCCACCACCGTTTCACCGGCGATCACCTGATCCCCCACCTCGACGGGCGAACGCGTGGTCGCACCAGTGATCGGGGCCGTAATGGCATAGGGGTTGCGCACGCGCGTCACACCTTGTGCAACGATCACCCCCTGCATCGGGCCGCGCGTCACCATCGCCAGATCGACCGGCATGGGCTGCGGCCAGAGTGCCCAGACCAGCGCCGCCGTCACCCCCGCGCCGGCCAGCCCCAACCCCAGTTTGCGCATCACGCCCATTGTTCTTCCCCCATCAGTCGCGCGCCTTCAGTGCCGTTGCCAGATCAACCCGGTCCAGCCTGCGACGCACCATCAAAACTGAACCCAGCGCGGCGATGAACACGGCCAGTGCGGCCAATGAAAAGGTGCGGCGGGTTATGTGGAATGGAATCTGGAACATATCCGTCGACATCGCCTCGACCAACCCCAGTGCAAGCCAATAGCCCGCAGCCCAGCCCAGTGGGATGGCCAGCGTCGTGAGCAGCATGATCTCTCCCACCAGCACATATCCGACTTCTGCGCGGCTGAAACCCAGAACGCGCAGGCTGGCCAATTCATAGCTGCGTTCCGACAATTGGATCCGCGCGGCATTATAGACCACACCAATCGCAATCAGAACCCCGATCAGCGTGTAAAGGCCGACCATCGTCAGCAGGTTTTCACTAAGCGTTGCGTCGAATTGTCGGCGCACCTCGGCCCAGTCCATCAGCCCGGCGATTGCCGGTGTTGTCTTTATCGCGGTGTTCAAATCCTCCATCCGGTCGGACTGGACGGCCAGATGGATCACGTTAATCTGTGCGGCGCTGTCCATCGCGGCAAACAGGGCCGGCGCAGAGATATGGGCCTCTTGCCCCATGCCCTGCGCAATGACCTCGACCACCGGCAGTGTCAGGACAATGCGCGGCGCCGTCAGCATTTCAATCCGCAGGTGCTGACCGGTCCTGATATCGAGCGCGCGGGCCAGCATTTCAGGCAGGATCACGCCGTCTTGGGCGGGCACGATGACGCGGCCGACATCATCAACAAGTTGCGCCAATTCGGCTTCGGGGAAATGGCCCTGAAGCGCTGTCAACCGACTGCGGTGGCCGTAGGATGCCTGCACTGGTATCGCATATGCCCCCTCGGCGCGCATCACACCGGGCAGTGACAAGGCATCTTGCACGGCCTGTTCGGTCTGAGCATGCGCCAACACCAGCGTGACGTGTTGGCGATTGGCTTGCTGAAACATACTGTCTGCGAGGCGGTCCACGGCGTCGAACATGGAATAGCTCATTACCAGCACCCCGACCGATGCTGCGACCCCAAACAGTGTGATCGCTGCGCGACCGGGCCAGCGGGTGATGGAACGGAAGATCATCATTGTGGTCTGTCGGAACTGAAATCGTGTCATCATGCGGTCCGCTATGCCGCGCGAAAAACGCGGGGGTGCGGGCGGTTGCATCGCTTCCGCCGGGGGCAGTTTCAGCGCAGACCACACTGCCCGAAGCCCCCCCAGAAAAGCCGTCGCCATGCCCAGCACCGCCGAGATGACCAGTGCCTGCGTCCCCAAGTCGCGGATGATGAAGGGGAAGCGGAAGAAATCGCCATAAAGCTTGATCAGGGCGTCGGCGATCCACCAGCCAAGCACCCAACCCGCCAACACCCCGATAACCCCGATCAGCGCTGCAAGCATCAGGTAATGCCCAGCAATTTCGCGGCGTCCATAGCCCAGCGCCTTCATCAGTCCGATCTGCGCGCGTTGCATCGCGATCAGGCGGCCCAGAACCATATTGACCAGAAATGCCGCGACGATCAGAAAAATCGGCGGCAGATAAGCGGCCATCGCCCCAAGCTGGCTTAACTCGCCGTTCAAGAATGCATGCGAAACTTGACGGTCGCGCCCGTAAGCGCCAGTGCCGCCAAACGGGTCCAGAAGCCGGTCAAGCGCTGCAATTGCGGCACGTTCGTCACCGTCACGGGTCAGGCGCAGCGCGATGTCATTGATCGCGCCGCTCATGTTCATCGCGGCGGCGGCGGCGGCCTCGTTCATCCAGATCACGCCGAATCGGCGGTCATCGGGCATCATCGCACCGGGGGGAATGGTATAGATGAATTCAGGGCTCAGGACCCAGCCTGTCACCGTCAAGCTGCGCAACTGGCCATTGAGCACCCCGCGAAGGCTGGAGCCAGGGATCAGTCCGTGAATTTCGCCAAAGCTCTCGGCCAAGACCACCTCATCGGGACTGTCCGGGTCTGGCAATCTGCCGCGACGCAGCAACGGCATGTTCAAGCCCGGCCCAGTGGCGGGCAAGGATAGGATGCGGCCTGTTGCCGGTTCGTCCATGCCGTCAATGTCGAGGACGGCCTGAAAGCTGATCCGCCCTTCGGCCTGCGCCACGCCGGGGATCAGGGCTGCGGCTTGCACCACATCGGTTGGCGCCCGCCTGACCCCTGCAAACACATCGGCGAAGCGGTGACGCTCGTAATAGGCGGCTCGCGTCTGGATCAGGGTCGTTTGCGTCGCCTGTGCCCCGACCAATACCATCACCCCGCACCCCAGCACCAGCGCGATGGCCAGCGTTTGCGCCCAGATCCCGCGCAGATCGCGCAGCAGTTTGCGGTCAAGCGCTTTCACCAGTTGACCTCGGATGGCAGGACGCGCGCAGCATTCACTTCATCACGGATGATGCGCCCGTCGGCCAGAACCACCACCCGGTGCGCAATACGCTGAATGCTGGCGTTATGGGTAATAAGCACCGTCGCGGTGCCCAGATCACGATTGACCTCGTGCAGGGCTTCCAGAACTTGGATGCCGGTCTTGCTGTCCAGCGCGCCCGTGGGTTCGTCGCACAATAACACATCAGGACGCTTGGCGATGGCACGCGCTATGGCGACGCGCTGCTGCTCTCCTCCGGACAATTCGGCGGGGAAATGGTCCAGCCGATGGCCAAGGCCAACGCGTTCAAGGGCCTCCTCGGGGGTCATCGGGTCGCTGGCGATTTCGGTCACAAGCGCGACATTCTCGCGTGCGGTCAGGCTTGGAACAAGATTATAGAATTGAAATACAAACCCCACATGATCCCGCCGGAAGGCGGTCAGTTGCTGATCTTTGGCCTGCGTCAATTCCGTGTTGCGAAAGAACACGCGCCCGCCAGATGGCAGATCAAGCCCGCCAAGGATATTGACCAGCGTGGACTTGCCCGAGCCCGAAGCGCCCAGCAGCACCACCATCTCGCCCTCGGACAAGGACAGATCAACCCCACGCAGGGCCCAGACCTCCACCGTCCCGGTTCGATAAACCCGGGTCACGCCCTCGGTCCGAAAGACCGGTAAAGTGCGGTTGTCTTGTAGCATGAACGAAGCATACGGATGTTCAGCCACTTTACAAATGACAGAGGTCAAAAGCTTCGATTTTGCCCTTGCTTCCCAAACCCGCAACTAAAGAATCTGATATGGATCCAGAAGAAGCGCGGTTGGGTCTTTTTTGCTGTGTGTTCTCCTTGCTCGCTTGCGCAACCTTGAAACGATCGGCGGTTTTGAACCTGCCGCGATGCGTTGCTGCGCTGCGCCCGAGCGGCTGCCCGATAGGTTTTAGAATGAAGTAAGATGTAGGCGGATAGGGTTGACGCGCTGATGCTTGTGGGCGGGTCGGCCTTTGGGCGTCATGCATGCAGCCGTGTGGTTGACGAATAGAGGGTGGCCAACCGTGGCTTCCAATTGGGAAATGCCGTGGTGCCGATCCCCACAGCGGGCACAGTGGCGCAATTCACGGACATAAGATTGCTGATTGGGGTATCGCAAACGCGAACACCACAATTGCGATCATTGCGACGGATGCGCCCCTTGTTTCAAGGAATTCGATCTTGCCGACACAGGCTGGATAGAACATGCTAAAAGGTGTGTCCTTGCGCCGGGGGGGGAAGTGGCCTGACGGCGGCGCGGCTTAGCGCTGCGGCATTAACTGGAAGCGGACACTCGCCTTCCCATCAAGAACGTCCTTCTACGCTGTCAAAAGCGCCATCTGCACATCGAACAGTCGCAGCCCTGATCCCCGGCGTGGCGGTCTGGATGATGGGTCTGGCCCAGATCGACGGTGGGGTGCTTGCCCTACCCGTAAGTGTTAAGGCAGTCGCGGCGGAGGATATCCGCCCGACCGCCACGGCCTGAAGTAGCTTGCGGGCTGCCAACACTTGGGTCGCCCTGGCCGAGGTTCAGCGAGAGGTGATCTGGCCCCATCCTGATCTGGAAGCAGACCCCCTGATCCCTGTCGAAACCGAAATGCTGCGAATAGACGCTGCCGATGACGAACTTGCGCTGGCACAGTCGCAGGCCGATCTTGCAGCACGCGCCACGCTTCTGGCCCGCCGCACAGTTGCAGACTTGGAAAGCACCCTGTGACTGATCTGGGCGCGTTGTCTTCAACCGCGCTGTGTCGACAACCCGGCTGGCCACACTGAGAGGCCTGACGCCCGTCCGATCGAAGAGCGCGCTTAGCGCGTGTCGCGTTCATTCGAATTCACGCGACCGAACCTAACCTTATGTTATAGAATGTCTTTTTGTGCAAAACCGGTTTCCACTTTTGCGCAAAAAGACATGCTATGAAGTCGTAGATAACGCTTGCCAAACAGAGGCCCCTTTCCACGCTTCGCGGCTAACCCAGCATGTGGCGCAACGTGTCCTGCACTTTCAGCAAGGGTGGCAGAAACTTCTGGCGCAAATCCTCCGGTGATGCACGCGCTGCAGAGACGCCGATATTCACAGCGGCGATCACTTTCTTTCGCGCGGAATAGATGGGAACAGCGATGGACCGCAGCCCGGTTTCGATTTCCTGATCGTTGACAGCGTAGCCTGCCGCACGCACTTCGGCCAAGTGCTGCAAAATCGCCTGCGGTTCTGTCAGCGTAAACTGCGTGCGGGCCGGAAGTGGCATGACACCCAGCAGATGCACGGCGTGGTCATGGGGCAGATGCGCCAACAGAACCCGCCCCATACTGGTGCAGTAAGCTGGCAGGCGCGATCCTGGCATCAGGGCGATCGACATGACTTTTTGCTGGGCGGCGCGCGCCACATAGACGATTTCAGCACCGTCAAGGATTGATACCGAAGAACTCTCTCCGATGTCGTCTGACAGCGCATCAAGAAAGGGCTGGACCAGTTGGGGCAAGGGCATCGTGGCCAGGCAGGCGGTGCCCAGCCGCAGAACACGCGGTGTCAGGGTGAAATATTTACCATCCCAGTCAGCATAGCCCTGTTGCGCCAGTGTCAGCAGGCAGCGCCGCGTTGTGGCGCGATCCAGCCCTGCGGCGCTGGCGGCATCTGCAATCGACTGGCGCGGGCGATCGGCTGTGAAGGTTTCGATCACCGCCAGCCCTTTGGCCAATCCAGTCATCGTGTCGCGGGCGGTGATCTTCATGGCGTCTCCAGTGTGCGTTATAGTAACAAAAATGCATTATCGCACAAACGACATTTACGGCAAGCCCTGCGCTGCCTATGCAGGGGCTTGAAAGACTGCAGTTCACATATTTGCGGAAAGGGTTGCCATGGACAAAACGGTCGCAGATCTGGCCACAGCGGTTGCAGGAATCGCTGATGGCATGACAGTTATGATCGGCGGGTTTGGCGGGGCGGGCGCACCAATCGAATTGATCCATGCGCTGATCGACCGCTACCGCGCCACGGGCCATCCGACCAACCTGACAGTGGTGAACAACAATGCCGGCAATGGCCATATCGGCCTGGCCGCCTTGATCGAGGCGGGGATGGTTGCCAAGCTGATCTGCTCCTTCCCGCGATCGGCCGACCCTGTTGTGTTTTCGCAGCGCTATCTGGCCGGTGAAATCGACTTGGAACTGGTCCCGCAGGGCACTTTGGCGGAACGTATCCGCGCGGGCGGCGCAGGTATTCCGGCGTTTTACACGCCAACATCCTATGGCACCGATCTGGCGAAGGGCAAACCTGTCGAAACCTTCGACGGGCGCCCCTATGTGCGGGAACGCTGGCTGAAGGCGGATGCCGCCCTGATCAAGGCCGAAGCGGCTGACCGTTACGGAAATCTGGTGTATCGGGCGGCGGCGCGGAATTTCAACCCGCTTATGTGCATGGCCGCACAAGAAGCGATTGTGCAGGTCAGCCACATGTTGCCCGCTGGCGAGCTTGACCCCGAGGCGATCATTACGCCGGGAATTTTTGTTCAGAAGGTCGTTGTTGTCGCTGATCCGCAGCAAGAAGAACTGCTGAACCGCGCCAAAGCCGCCTACCCACTGGAGAGCTGAACCATGGACAAATTGTCGAACAACCAGATTGCATGGCGCGCGGCACAGGATATCGCGGATGGTGCTTATGTGAACCTTGGCATTGGCTTTCCCGAAAAGGTTGCGCAATTCCAGCCGCCGGGCCGCGAGGCGATTTTTCACACCGAAAACGGCATTTTGCATTTCGGGTCAGCCCCGGCGCCAGGTCAGGAAGACTGGGACATCATCAACGCTGGCAAAAAGGCGGTTACAATTCGACCGGGCACTGCGTTTTTTCATCATGCCGACAGTTTTGCAATGGTGCGCGGCGGGCATCTGGATGTGGCGATCCTTGGGGCCTATGAGGTTGCCCAGAACGGCGATCTGGCGAATTGGTCCACGGGGCCAAAAGGTGTGCCCGCTGTGGGCGGTGCCATGGATCTGGTGCATGGCGCCAAGCGCGTCGCCGTGATCACCGATCATGTCACCAAGGATGGACGGCCCAAACTGGTTGAACACTGCACCTTGCCATTGACCGGCGTTGCCTGTGTGACCCGCGTTTACACCAGTCTTGCCGTGATCGACATTGTCGACGGGCGGTTTGTGCTGCGCGAAAAATTGCCATCGCTGTCGCTGGCGGACTTGCAGGCGGTTACGGGGGCCGAACTGGCGGTTCCTGGCCCCGTCACTGATTTGGTTGCCCCGGAGGTTTGACATGCGCGAAGCATTCATCTGCGATTATATCCGCACCCCGATTGGTCGTTTTGGCGGCGGCTTGTCATCGGTGCGTGCCGACGATCTGGGTGCGGTCCCACTGCGCGCGCTGATGGCGCGCAATGCCGCGCTGGACTGGGATGCGGTCGATGACGTGATTTTCGGCTGCGCCAATCAGGCGGGCGAGGATAACAGAAATGTTGCGCGCATGTCGTTGTTGCTGGCGGGTTTGCCGATGGGCATTGGCGGCACCACGATAAACCGCCTGTGCGGGTCAGGCATGGATGCGGTGCTGACTGCCGCACGGGCCATCAAGGCAGGCGAGGCCGATTTGATGATCGCAGGCGGCGTCGAAAGCATGAGCCGCGCGCCCTTCGTCATGCCAAAGGCGGAATCAGCCTTTTCGCGCGCGGCTGAAATTCATGACACCACAATTGGCTGGCGGTTTGTCAATCCGCAGATGCAAGCACTGTATGGCGTTGAGTCCATGCCCCAGACGGGCCAGAACGTCGCTGATGAGTTCGGCATAACCCGCGAGGCTCAGGATGCGATGGCGCAGCGCTCGCAGGACAAGGCGGCACAAGCGCAGGCCAGTGGCCGACTGGCGCAGGAAATCACGCCCGTCAAGGTTGCGCAGCGCAAAGGTGACCCGCTGCTTGTGGAGCGTGATGAACACCCCCGCGCGACAACGCCGGAAGCGCTGGCAAAGCTGAAGCCACTATTTGCTGGTGGTTCGGTCACGGCTGGAAATGCCAGCGGCGTCAATGACGGGGCCGCTGCGCTGATCGTGGCCAGTGCCGATGCGGTCGCAAAACATGGACTGACACCACTGGCGCGTGTTCTGGGCGGGGCTGTGGCAGGGGTTGCGCCGCGGATCATGGGCATTGGCCCCGCGCCCGCATCTGAAAAGCTGATGGCAAGGCTTGGTCTGGGTCAGGCTGATTTTGATGTCATCGAACTGAACGAGGCTTTCGCCAGTCAGGGCCTTGCGACGCTGCGACAGTTGGGCATCGCCGATGATGACCCCCGCGTGAACCCGCATGGCGGCGCTATCGCACTTGGCCATCCGCTGGGCATGTCGGGGGCGCGTATCACCGGCACCGCCGCGCTGGAACTGAAAAACAGGGCTGGCCGCCGCAGCCTTTCGACGATGTGTATTGGCGTTGGCCAAGGAATTGCCATCGCGTTGGAAAGGGTCTGAGGTATTCGTGCGGCTTTTGGCGGGCATGGGCAAGGCCGGGGCGGGGTTGAACGACCGTGCCCTTACAAGGGGCCGCGCAAGGCTGGGGGCAGCGTGGCAACGGGCTGGAAAATATCGCTTTAGCAGACGGTCCAGCGCATGGACGGCGTTCTTGGCGGTGTTCTTTGGCCCGCATGTCCACGGCACCTGGGCATTCCCGCACGCCCCGCAAGGTTGCCAAATGCAGCGCAAGGTCCTGCGTTTTGCCTGTGGACCCGGCGGCAGTGTCGTCAGTCCGATCTAGGTTCTGGCGGCGACCTTCCGACTGTAGCCTAGCAGTTTGTCCATAAGGTTCTGGCCCACCGGGTGGTTGCTGCGGTCGCAGAATTCCTGCCACACCGCCCCATAAGGCAAATCGCGCGCTTCCTCTTGCAGGATCAGCCGGTTGGAATAATCAAGCGCATCTTCTGCGGCACGCAAGTCCGGCCATGGTTGCAACAACGCGCGCAGCAGCGCCTTTTGGGTGTTGCGCGTTCCAATGACCCAGGCTGCGGTGCGGCTGATGGTGGCATCAAAAAAATCCAGCCCGATGCGGGTGCGCCCCAGCAAATCAGCACTGACAAGCTCATGCGCCATGGCCAGAACATCATCATTCAACGTCACCACATGGTCGCTGTCCCACCGCATGGGCCGCGAGACGTGAAGCAGCACTTCATCCACCGACAGCGCCACGGCAGACAGCTTGTCGGCCACTGATTCAGTGGGGTGGAAATGCCCCATGTCCAGACACAGCATCAGCCCCTTGCGAATGGCATAGCCCATGTAGAATTCATGACTGCCGATTGTGCAGGCTTCAACCCCGATGCCGAACAGTTTGGATTCCACAGCGTCGCGCATATGGTCCCGCGGCAACGGTTTTTCCAGCATCCGGTCCAGCGATTGTTCCAGCCTGCGGCGCGCCGCCATGCGGTCGGCGGGGGTGTCCTTGTAGCCATCGGGCACCCAGATATTATTGGCCGCCGATGACCCAAGCGCGGCCCCCATGCCCGCAGCAATTTCGCGCGCGCGCAGGCCATGTTCCACCCAGAAATCACGGATACCCGCGTTGGGGTGGCTAAGCGTCAGGTTGTCATCAGCCTTGGGATGGGCAAAAAAGGTGGGGTTGAAATCCAGCCCCAAACCCTGATCGCGCGCCCAGTCCACCCACGGCGTAAAATGTGCCAGTTCAATTTCGTCCCGGTCAGGGGTTTGGTCCGTATCCAGATAGCAGGCGTGCAGGTTCAGCCGGTGCCGCCCCGGAATAAGGCCAAAGGCAAATTCCAGATCATCGCGCAACTCATCGGGCGTGCGCGCGCGGCCAGGGTGGTTGCCCGTGGCTTGAATGCCCCCGCCCGAACTGGCGTCCAGCCTTTCAAACCCGCGGACATCATCGCCCTGCCAGCAATGCACCGAAATGGATATGTCCGACAGCCGTGCAAGGGCCGCTTCGGTATCGACCCCCCATTCGGCAAACTGGTCTTGCGCGTGTTTATACTGTGTCATGCCCGCCCCCTTAGCGCGTGAACGCCTGAACATTGCCCGCATCGACATTCAGAATGTTGCCCGTCGATTTGGACGACAGATCGGATGCAAGGAAATAGGCCGCTTCGGCAATGTCTTCGGGCAGAACCGACCGCTTGAGCATGGAGCGTTGGCGATACATCTCTTCCAGCCCGTCCTTGTCGGTGCCGTAGGTGTTGGCGCGCTGGTCCAGCCATTCGCCGGACCATATCTTTGACCCGCGCAGCACGGCATCGGGGTTGACGACATTCACGCGAATGCCCGCCTCGGCGCCTTCCAGTGCCAGACAGCGCGCAAGGTGGATTTCGGCAGCCTTCGCTGTGCAATAGGCCGCTGCATTGGGCGACGCTGCCAACCCGTTCTTGGACGCCACAAAAACAATGGCGCCCCCCATGCCCTGCGCGCGCATCAGGCGGAACGCTTCGCGGCTGACAAGGAAATACCCTGTCGACAGGATGTCCATGTTGCGGTTCCATAGCGCAAGGCTCGTCTCCTCTATCGGGGCGCTGGATGCGATTCCGGCATTCGACACCAGAATATCCACCCCGCCAAATTCCACCGCCATGCGCGCATATGCGGCCGCAACACTGTCTTCGCGGGTGACATCCATTGCGACTGCGCGCACCACATCCGCGCTGAACATGCCGACAAGTTCCGCATGGGTGCGCGCCAATGCGTCCGCGTCAATATCTGCCAACACGACGCAAGCGCCTTCGCGCAGATAGCGTATGGCCGTGGCAGCCCCGATCCCGCCAGCCCCGCCGGTGACCAGCGCCACGCGCCCGGCCAGCGATTTGGGCTTTGGCAGGCGCTGCAGCTTCGCTTCTTCCAGCAACCAGTATTCAATATCGAACGCTTCCTGTTCGGGCAGCCCCACATAAGTGCTGACACTGGACGCGCCGCGCATGACATTGATGGCATTGACGTAAAATTCGCCCGAAATGCGCGCAGTCGCCTTGTCCTTGGCGAAGCTGATCATGCCTACGCCGGGAACAAGGAAAATCACGGGGTTCGGGTCGCGCATGGGGGGCGAATTGTCCCGTTTGCAGCGGGTATAATAGGCGCTGTAATCCTGGCGATATGCGGCAATCTGTGCGGACAAACCGTCAAGCGTGGCCACCGGATCACCCGTCGCAGGGTCGAAATCGACGACCAGCGGGCGGATTTTGGTGCGCAGGAAATGATCGGGGCAGGACGTGCCAAGGGCCGCAAGCGCGGGCATGTCATGCGCATTCACAAATTCCAGAACGGCGGCGCTGTCGTCAAAATGGCCGACCATATGGTGGTGCCCTGACACCTGTCCCCGAATGGCAGGCATAAGCTGCGCGGCAATCGCGCGCCGCGCATCCGCGTCCAGCGATGTGTGCTGCGCCCCGCCAAACATCGCTTTGCCTGCTGTCTGGCCATCGAACCAGTCCATCGCCTGCTGGATGATGCGCAATGTCAGATCATAGCAGTCCTGCGCATCATCGGCCCATGTGAACAATCCGTGGCTTTCCAGAATCACCCCCTTCGCGTCAGGGTTCTTTTCGCAGAATTCTGACAACCAAAGGCCCAGTTCGAAACCGGGGCGCCGCCATGGCAGCCAGCCGATTTCGTCGCCGAAAATCTGTTGTGTCAGGGCGCGAGAATCCTGCGACGCTGCGATGGCAATGATCGCGTCGGGGTGCATATGGTCGACATGGGTATGGGGGACATAGGCGTGCAGGGGCGTGTCGATGGATGCCGCGCGCGGGTTCAGGTTGAAGGTGCAATGCGGAAGGTAGCCCACCATCTCGTCCTCGTGGTCCGGACCACGATAAAGCCCCTTCAGCGCTTCCAGTTTGTCCATATACAGCGTGGCAAACCCATCCATCTTGATGGACCCCACATCCCCGCCCGACCCCTTCACCCACAGCACGCGGACCTGTTCGCCGGTCAGCGGGTCGGGTTGCATAACCTTGGCTGATGTATTGCCGCCGCCGTAATTGGTGATGCGCTTGTCTGCGCCCAGCAAGTTGGACCGATACAGCAGCTTTTCAGGTTCCGACATGGGCGCGGCGCGGGCAGCATCCCATCCGTTTTCCAGCCTGTTCGCAGGGGTTTTGGTCATTCTGTCCTCCAAGGGCATGCAGGCTGGTGACCCAGCAGTTGTGCAGAAATTGTCAGAGGATGGGACTATGTGTCAATCATAAATAATCAAAAGCAATCATATTGCACTGCAGCATGATTGATTTTGCAAAAAAATGATTGACACTATGGGGAATGTGCCGCAGCATTTTCCCGAATACGGAGGGTGGAATGCACGAAAAAGAACGTCATCGAATCATTCTGTCAGCCGTGCAGGACCGCCCGGTGGCATCGGTTGTGGACCTGTGCAACCTGACCGGCGTGTCCGAAGCGACGATCCGGCGTGATATTGCAACGCTGCATGTTCAAAAAAAGCTGCGGCGCGTTCGTGGCGGTGCCGAAGCACTGTCGCCGCCGCAATTCGTGGGGCTGGCGGGGCGGCCCTTCGCGGTGAACCAGACGATACGCATCAAGCAAAAACAGGCGATTGCGCGTGCGGCGGTGGCATTGTGCGAGGATGGTGACCCCATCATCATTAATGGGGGCACAACCACATTCCAGATGGTGCACCCGCTGGCGACGCGGCGGATGCAGGTTTTCACCAACTCTTTCCCGATTGCCGAACACCTGCTGCATCATTCCAAGAATACGGTCATGCTGTCGGGTGGCGTGATCTACCGCGAACAGAACATCATCCTGTCCCCTTTCGACAATGACGTAACACGCAATTTCTATGCGCGCCGCATGTTCATGAGTGCGCATGGGCTGGGCCCGCTGGGGTTGATGGAGGCCGACCCGCTGCTGATTCAGGCCGAACAAAAGCTGATCGGGCAGGCAGATGAATTGGTCGTTCTTGTGGACAGCGCGAAGTTCAAGGCGCGCTCCAGCCTTATCCTGTGCCCCTTGGCGCGCATACACACAGTTATCACTGATGACGGCATTACCGACAAAACAGCGGCGATGCTGGAATCGGCGGAAATCAGGCTGATCGTGGCGGAAACCGCCGCAAGCAGACTGCAAGAGGATGAGGCGGCATCCTGAACCCGCCAGACAGATTTGCGAACTTTAGGGAGGAGACTCGCATGAAACGTAGAATTTTCACAACCTTCGCGGCCAGCCTTGGCCTTGCAGCCGGCCTGATGGGCACAACCGCCATGGCGCAGGATGATCCGGTGCGCATTGCGCTGGTGGTCAAGGCGCTGGGCATCGGCTTCTTTGAGGCGGCCAATGAGGGCGCACAGGAAGCAGCGGCAGAACTTGGCAATGTCGAGATCATCTATACCGGCCCCACGGACACCACTGCCGAAGGCCAGATTGAAGTCATCAATTCGCTGATTGCGCAACGTGTTGACGCAATTGCCGTGTCGGCCAATGACACGGACGCACTTGTTCCCGCGCTGCGCCGCGCCATGGACCGCGGGATTACTGTCATCAGCTGGGACAGCGGTGTTGCCCCCGAAGGGCGGCAATTGCACCTGAACCCATCGTCGAATGAATTGATCGGCGGCATGATCATTCGTCTGGCAGCCGACCACATGCCCGATGGCGGCAAGGTGGCGCTTTTGTCGGCCACCACAACCTCGACCAACCAGAATATCTGGATCGAGGAAATGAACAAAGTCATGGACCAATATCCCAATATCGAAGTTGTGGGCACTGTTTACGGCGATGATCTGGCCGATAAATCCTACCGCGAGGCAACGGGTTTGATGCAGACCCACCCCGATTTGAATGCCATCATCGCGCCCACATCAGTGGGCATTGTGGCGGCTGCGCGCGCGGTCGAGGATGCGGGCAAGGTGGGTCAGGTGAATGTCACGGGCCTGGGGCTGCCGTCTGAAATGGCGGGCGCGATTGAATCAGGCGCATCACAGTCCTTTGCGATCTGGAACCCCATCGATCTGGGCTATTCCGCCGCCTATCTGGCCTATTCGCTGGCAACCGGCGCGGCCGAAGCAGGGCCGGGCGCGGAAATCCCGATGGGGCGCATGGGCACATTGACGCTGGATGAAAATTCCGAAGGGGCCATGGCCGACCCGTTCATTTATGACGCGTCAAATATCGAAGAGTTCAAGGACATCTTCTGATCCCTGAACGCAAACTCTGCCCCGGCGGTGTCGGGGCAGTCGGTTTTGATGGAAATTCCCATGATTGCAGACACTGCTACAGGTTCGGGTGCCCATGCGCAGGCCGAGAGTGCGCCCGTTCTGGCGCTGGACGGGATCACCAAGGTGTTTCCCGGCGTCAAGGCGCTGGCAGAAGTGCAGTTGCGCCTGTATCCCGGTCAGGTCACGGCGCTGGTGGGGGAAAACGGCGCGGGCAAATCCACTGTCGTCAAGATATTGACGGGCATTTACCAGCCAGATGGCGGTGACATCATCCTTGATGGCCAGCCCGTCCGGTTTCCAACCGCGCAAGCCGCCGCGCAGGCAGGTGTCAGCGCCATCCATCAGGAAACAGTGCTGTTTGATGAATTGACTGTGGCCGAGAATATCTTTCTTGGGCACGCGCCGCGCACGCGCTTTGGCCTGATTGACACAGCCGCAATGCAGGCGCGCGCCGCTGAAATATTGTCGCAAATCGGCGCGGCATTCGACCCTGCCTTGCGCCTGCGTGATCTGGGGATTGCCAAGAAGCACCTTGTTGCGATAGCCCGTGCATTGTCGGTGGATGCGCGTGTGGTCATCATGGATGAACCCACCGCCGCGCTGTCACATAAGGAAATTCTGGAACTTTATGATCTGGTCGAAAAGCTGAAGGCGCAGGGCAAGGCAATCTTGTTCATCAGCCACAAGTTTGATGAGATTTTTCGCATCGCGGACCGCTACACCGTCTTTCGTGACGGGCAGTTCATAGCCGAAGGCGCGATTGCCGATATCCGTGAAGGGGAGCTGGTCCAAATGATGGTCGGGCGGTCGGTTGACCAGATTTTCCCAAAACGCACCCCAATGGGTGGCACAGAGATTCTGCGGGTGGTGGGTTATGATCACCCGACTGAATTTGCCGACATCAATTTCACCCTGCATCGTGGCGAAATCCTTGGCTTCTACGGGCTGGTCGGCGCGGGCCGGTCCGAGGTGATGCAGGCGCTGTTTGGCATTACCAAACCGTCCAAGGGTGCTGTGCGGATTGATGACAAGGTGCGCATCATCCGCTCGCCCGCTGATGCGGTGCGCGAGGGTATTGTTTACGTGCCCGAAGACAGGGGCAGGCAGGGCGCAATCACTGCGCTGCCGATTTTCCAGAATGTCACGCTGCCATCGCTGAAACGCACGTCACGCAATGGTTTCCTGCGACTGGCGCAGGAATTTCGTCTGGCGCGCGACTATACCAGCCGTCTGGACTTGCGCGCGGCGTCACTGGACACGGAACTGGGCACGCTGTCGGGCGGAAACCAGCAAAAGGTTGTCATCGCAAAATGGCTGGCCACCCGGCCCAAGGTCATCATTCTGGACGAACCGACCAAGGGCATTGATATCGGGTCCAAGGCGGCTGTGCATGACTTCATGGCCGAACTGGCCGCAGATGGACTGGCCGTAATTATGGTCAGTTCCGAAATTCCAGAAATTCTGGGCATGTCCGACCGCGTGATTGTCATGCGTGAAGGGCGGATTGTCGATACACTGGAAGGGGACGCCATGACGCCCGAAAACCTTGTGCGCCGCGCGGCAGGCATTGCTGAAGGGGGGGCGCCATGATCTTGCGCCTTATTGCGACGCGCGAAGCCATCCTATCGGGGGCCATTGTGGTGCTGTTGGCTGTGATCTATACCCGTTTTCCGGCGTTTGTTGCGCCCGACAACCTGATCCGGGTGTTCAATGACACATCGCCGCTGATCCTGCTGGCCATCGGGCAGATGATTGTCATTCTGACGCGCTGCATTGATCTGTCGGTGGCGGCCAATCTGGCGCTGACAGGAATGGTTGTGGCCATGCTGAACGTGGCCATGCCGGAATTGCCGATTGCGGTGATACTGCTGGTCGCGGTCTGTTTCGGGGCCATGCTGGGCATGGTGAATGGTGTTCTGGTCTGGAAGCTGCAAATCCCGCCCATTGTGGTGACGCTGGGCACGATGACCATCTTTCGCGGCCTTGTGTTTGTTATCAGCGAAGGGCGCTGGATCAACAGCCACCAGATGAGCGCTGCGTTCAAGGCATTCCCCCGCAGCACCATACTGGGCCTGCCGATGCTAAGCTGGTTTGCCATTCTGGCCGTGGGTCTGTTCATTCTGGTGATGAACCGCACGACGCTGGGCCGCGCATTCTATGCGGTCGGCGGCAACCCGCATGCGGCCACCTACACGGGGCTGGATGTCGGGCGCACGCAATTCTGGGCCTTCACCATTTCGGGCGCGCTGGCGGGGTTGACGGGCTATTTGTGGGTGTCGCGCTTCGGGGTGGCCTATGTCGATATTGCAGGCGGGTTCGAGTTGGACGTGGTCGCGGCCTGTGTGATTGGCGGCATTGCCATCGCGGGCGGCGTCGGCACGGTCACGGGCGCGCTGCTGGGCGCGCTGTTTCTGGGGGTGATCAAGAATGCGCTGCCAGTGGTGAATATCTCGCCCTTCTGGCAGATGGCGATTTCGGGCGCGGCAATCATCATCGCGGTGGGCTTCAACGCAAGATCGGGCCGCGAGAAGGGGCGCATCATCCTGAAACGAGCCGAGGGTGTGACATGAATGAAAGCCGCATCATCCCCGATCGTCTGCAATCACCCTGGGCGCGGCGGCTAAAAAGCTGGGAAAGCCTGCTGCTTGTGGTGGCGGTGGCAATCTTCTTCCTGAATTCAATGGCCAGCCCGTGGTTTCTGGACCCGTGGAACCTGTCGGACGCGACATTCAACTTTACCGAAAAAGCGATGATCGCTTTTGCCATGGCCCTGCTGATTATCTCAGGCGAGATTGATCTGTCCGTGGCGTCGATCATCGCGCTTGCGTCAACCGCGATGGGGTTTGCAGTGCAAATGGGCTTTGGCACGCCTGCGCTGGTGTTGATTGGGCTTGGGGTCGGGCTGCTATGCGGGGCATTTAACGGGGTGCTGGTCACGCGGTTTGGTCTGCCGTCCATTGTGGTGACCATCGGCACCATGAGTCTGTTTCGCGGCATCAGCTATATTGTATTGGGCGATCAGGCATTTCGGGGCTATCCGGCGGATTTCGCATTTTTCGGACAGGGCTACGTCTGGTGGGTGATTACATTTGAACTGGCGCTGTTTGCCATTCTCGCAGTCATTTTCGGGATTATCCTGCACAAGACGAATTTTGGCCGCGCGGTCTATGCGATTGGCAATAACCCGGTGGGCGCCGCATTTTCGGGCATCCGCGTCGCGCGGGTGAAATTCATCCTGTTCCTGATGACAGGGCTGATGTCGGGGGTGGCGGCGGTTTGTCTGACGTCGCGCCTTGGGTCCACGCGCCCTTCCATCGCAATGGGGTGGGAGTTGGAGATTGTGACCATGGTTGTGCTGGGCGGCGTCAGCATCCTTGGGGGGGCGGGCACCATTCCGGGCGTGGTGCTGGCGGCCTTTATCATGGGGTTGGTGACTTTTGGGCTGGGGTTGTTGAATGTGCCGGGGATTGTGATGTCGATTGTCATCGGGGTGTTGCTGATCTCGGTCATCGCCCTGCCGCGCCTGTGGGAAAAATGGAAACGCCGCTGATGGAAAAATACGCGTTCAAGATGCAACTTAACGCGGGCATGGAAGCGGACTACAAGCGCCGCCATGATGAAATCTGGCCCGAGCTTGTCGCGCTGCTGAAAGATGCAGGTGTCAACGATTATTCCATCCATCTGGACCCCGACACCGGCATCCTGTTCGGTGTCTTATGGCGCGCTGAAAACCACCGCATGGATGATTTGTCCGCCCATCCCGTTATGCAGCGCTGGTGGGCGCATATGGCGGACCTGATGCACACCAACCCCGATGCATCGCCCGTGGTCACGCCTTTGCAGCCCATGTTCCACATGCCATGAGTGCGATTGCCGTCATTGATATTGGCAAGACCAACGCCAAGCTTGCACTGGTGGACCCGGACTCGCTGGATGAAATTGCAGTTCTGACGCGCCCGAACACTGTGTGCCCCGGCCCGCCATGGCCACATTTCGACACTGAAGGACACTGGCGGTTTCTGCTGGACGGTTTGCGCGACCTGAACGCACAGCACCCGGTTTGCGCCATTTCCATTACCACACACGGGGCTTGTGCGGCCTTGCTGGATGCGCGCGGTGAACTGGCCGCGCCGATCCTTGATTACGAGTATACCGGCCCTGACACCTGCCGCAGCGCCTATGACAAATTGCGCCCCCCCTTTACACAAACCGGCAGTCCGCGGCTGGGTGCGGGGCTGAACCTTGGTGCGCAGCTGTTCTGGCAATTCCAGACCCGGCCCGAACTGGCCGCGCGCGTCAGGCATGTTGTCACATACCCCCAATACTGGGGCTATCTGCTGACGGGAAACATGGCCTGCGATGTCACATCGCTGGGGTGCCACACGGATTTGTGGAATATTGCCAGCGGTGCCCCTTCCGATCTGGTTGCGCGCCTTGGTTTGGGGGACAAACTGGCCCCGATCCGCGCCCCAAGTGACACATTGGGGGTGCTGCGCCCGGACATCGCGGCACGCACGGGGCTTGCGCCCACCACGCCGGTTTGTTGCGGTATACATGATTCCAACGCGTCGCTTATGCCCCATCTGATGACACAATCGGCACCTTTCGGCGTGGTGTCGACGGGAACATGGGTTGTTGCAATGGCTGTCGGCGCTGCGCCGGTCGAACTGGACCCGCATCGGGACATTTTGGTGAATGTGAATGCTTTTGGTGCGGCGGTTCCGTCAGCGCGGTTCATGGGCGGGCGCGAATATGATTTGGCATTGGGCGGGGCTGGCGGAACAGTCACGCCTTTAGCAATGGAACAGGCCTTGTCCGGGGGCCCCATGCTGTTGCCTGCGGTTGTGTCCGGCAGCGGGCCGTTTGCCCATGAACGCAGTCGGTGGATAGGGACCCAAGAGCCAGCGTTGGGAAGTGACCTGCGCGCCGTTGCCGTCAGTTTCTACCTTGCGCTGGTCACGTCAGAATGCCTGCGTCTTGTTGGCCAGCGCGGTTCCCTGATTGTTGAGGGGCCTTTTGCCGGAAATATGGCCTAT
Organism: Roseinatronobacter sp. NSM; assembly: GCF_052379845.1. NCBI lineage: Bacteria > Pseudomonadati > Pseudomonadota > Alphaproteobacteria > Rhodobacterales > Paracoccaceae > Roseinatronobacter > Roseinatronobacter sp. NSM. Next base: position 20,294 of record NZ_JBQTCF010000038.1, read on the forward strand.
CTTGCCATGCTGAAGGCCGTGACAAACGCTGATGTCCTGCACGCAGAAGGTCAGACAGGCACCAGTCAGGGCGCGGCCATGCTTTGCGGACCAGCCCCGAAAACGCGAACCGGGTCTGTGGCAATCTCACCGGAGATCGCGGCGCGCTGCAAGGCCTATAGCCAACGCTGGCGGGCAGCGCTTGGCGCGTTGTCGGGCTGAATTTGCACTGAAACTCCATCAGATTTTTGAAAAGGGTTCCGATCGGGCCGCGTGGCGGTCATCGCACATGGCAGGTTTTGCGGCATCTGGGCAGTGCCCGCCATCGGTATGGGCCGAAGGCGGTGTTTCAGCCATGTTTGTTCAACCGATTTGCGCTGACGGGAAAAAGTTGACGTAATGTGCCAGAAGTTATCAGGTATATGATATATTTACCATCTAGTATGACAAAATACTTCTACGGGTGGATGACTGGCCGGCGCGCCGCAGGGTCTTGCTGCTGCGCCAAATGGGGGTCACCCGCAATCCACAGGCCCGCAATCCACAAGAATGAAAATGGACATTTTGACGATCAAACAAGCGCTCGGCGCGGGGCTTCCTTCCCTGTCACGCCATTTTGGTGCCGCATTGGGCAGAAGGTCGTGGCTCTTCGCAGGGTCTGAACGCGGTGGCGATGGGGTGGCCTTCATGTATGCCCTCATCATGACGGCAAAAATGAACGATATCAACCCGCAGGCATGGATGGCCGATGTCCTTGCGCGGTTGCCGGATACGCCCGTGTCGCGCGTGCATGAATTGCTTTCTTGGAACTGGAAGGCCCGATACATGGCTTAGGCAGCCTGAACATGCAGCTGAACAAGGTTCACACCGTCAAAACCGTTGATCGCGTTGCGGCAGAACTGGGCGAAACGACAGGTCGCCTCCATGATCTGGCCATCAGCATGGAGCCCGAAGATGGCATCATACAAATCTTGATCAACATGATACAATTACGGTTGTAGCAAGGGCGTGCTTTTGCGTGCGGCATTATGCAACAGGTTGCGATACCGCTTCTGGCTGCGTTTGAGGTGCTGGCGCATTGCGGTCCGGGCCGCGCCTTCGTCGCGGTCCAGAATGGCGGTGACAATTGCGTCATGCTCTGACTGAATTCCCGAAATATACTCCTGCGACACCTGTTCGTCATCGCTATCGGTCAATGCGCGGCGCGGGATTACCTTTGGCCCGACCATCGTCAGAAAATCTACAAAGCGTGGATTGTTGGTTGCCGCGGCGATGGCTATGTGCAGCGCAAAATCAGCCTCCATGGTGGGCAATCCGGCTTCTGCTGCGCGCTGAACAGCCCCCAACGCCACAAGCAGGCTTTCTTCCTGCACGGGCGAACGGCGCTGCGCAGCCAAAGCAGCGGCCTCGGTCTCGACGGCGGTGCGCAGTTCCAACACCTCTATAACTGACGAAATAAGCGCGAAATCAAGGTTTTGAAATGGCAGGTCCTGCGCCTCGCCGGGTGGGCGCACAAAAACGCCAGCGCCTTGACGGGCCTCGACCAGACCATCCGCGCGCAGCGCTGCAACGGCTTCACGAATGACGGTGCGGCTGACATCAAAATCGCGGGTAAGCTGCGCTTCACTGGGCAGGCGGGCGCCGGGCGCATACTCCCCGGCCAGTATCTGACTGCGCAGCGCCTGCTGCACTGTCTCGACCATGGTTTGCCCGGCTATTTTCTGCATCACCATCTTGCCCATCAACGTATATGTTCACGTTTCAACCACCATAGGATAAATACACCAAGATATGCGACCTGTTTTTACCCATGCCAATGAAGCCCCTGACTTTGGCTGGAGGAATTCCAGAATTCTATCGACAAATCGCAAGTTGTATGATAATTTTCCGTATGCGTATTATGGAACTGCGCCGCGCGCGACGCACACGACCGAATGGGCAGTGGCCTTGATTGCCCTGCACCGCCGCGTTGCGCCAGACACCAGACGCTGTTCATTCTGGCCAGGCTTTCCGGGCTTCTGGTTCTGACTTTCGTGATGGGCCGCATCGTGCCCACCGATCCAGTGCGCGCCATTGTCGGGCAGGATGCAACGCGCGAAGTCTATGAACATGTCTTTCGGCAGTTGGGGTTGGACCGGCCCGACCGGGCTGATATTTGGCACAGTTGACGGGTATTGTGACGGCAAGGTGGACATGGTGTTGATGCGGGTGACCGATATTTTCCTGTCCTTTCCGTGGCACATCCTGTCACTGGCGTTTGTTGTGGCGCTGGGGCGCAGCCTCAACAATGTGATCATTACCACTGCGTTAACGGCCTGGCGCCGTGTTCTGTGCCTGAATGTGCGAACAGTGACAGTCTGTTATGATCACACCCGAATTCCTTCTTGTCTTCACAGGGCAGCGAATTTGTGTAACAAGTTATATGACATATATGGTAATATGTATTAATATATCCTTTACTTCGGTTTTATTTGTCCGATATGATTGCAATCAAATATAAGACCAATTTCAAGGAATCCTTCGGATGATACCCCAAGATATGTTTGCCCCGAACCGGACATGGGCGGCAATTAGTGCCGGCGATCTGCGGCGGGCAATTCTGGATGGGCGGTTCAAACCCGGCGCGCGCTTCCCCAGCGAATTGAACCTGACACAGCGGTTTTCCGTCTGCCGCACCGTGGTCCGAGAAACCTTTGTTGAATCGCGCAGTGAAGCACTGGTTGAAACACGCAAGGGCGCGGGCGCGTTTGTGTGTGACCCCGCGACGCGGATTTCCCGCTTCATCACGCCATTGCGCTGGCAAAACAAAACCGTCGATTTCCTGAATATCTGACCCTTACAAGACCCGGTCTGACGGCACACGCAGAACTTGCCACCGCCGAAGGGCCGCACCGCCCCTACAGGCCAAGCATGAGCATAGTCAGCGAACATGCAAGAATTCCGAATGCGATCATAGCCAATGACAGCACCGCAGCAGAAACCGCCATAAAGGACAATCTTGATGGCAGTCTGCGGCGGTATCGCGCGATGATGCGCAACGCATAATCAAGGAGTGCCCGCCACATGCTGGACTATTTTGATAAACATGCGGGCCCGCCTGACGTTGCGTGGCGCAGCTGCCTGGCTCTGAACCCCATCCTTGTTGATTTCACTCTGCGCAGGCACCTGCGCCACATTGCTTACGATTGAAAGGACCGAACTATGCTTCATGTTGAAACCCGTCACGCAGTGCATGCGGATCATGCAAAAGGCATGGACACAGCTGTATTGCGGTCGCATTTTCTGGCGCAAGGGTTGTTTGCGGATGGGGAAATCCGTCTGGTGTATACCCATTACGACCGTTTCGTTCTGGGGGGTGTCGTGCCTGCCGGGAAGGATTTGACACTTGATCATGTAGATGAAACCAGAACCCCCGGTTTTCTGGATCGCCGCGAGATGGGCATCGTAAATATCGGGGCCACAGGACAGGTCAGCGCGGCCGGGGAAACATGGGAATTGTCCTATGGCGATGTGCTGTATCTTGGCATGGGTGCAGGGCCGGTTACGTTTTCGGGCGCGGGGCGGTTTTATGTGACATCGGCACCGGCACACCGCGCGTTCCCGCACCGGCTGGTGCGTGTGGCCGACGCAAAAGAGGTTAAACTGGGGGCGGCCGAAACCTCCAACAAGCGCACAATCCGGCAGTTCATCCACCCGCTGGTTATGGAAAGCTGCCAGTTGATTTTGGGTTACACCACGCTGGAAGATGGATCTGTCTGGAACACAATCCCCAGTCATATCCATGACCGCCGTATGGAGGCTTATCTGTATCATGGCATGGCCCCTGAATCGCGCGTGCTGCACCTGATGGGCGACCCACAAGAAACCCGCCATCTGTTCGTTGCCAATGAACAGGCGGTGCTTTCCCCGTCATGGTCAATTCATTCTGGCGCAGGGATTGGCGAATACACCTTCATCTGGGCGATGGCGGGCGACAATGTTGATTACACCGATATGGATGTCATCCAGCCGGAGGATTTGCGATGAACGCCTTTGACCTAAGTGGCCGCCGCGCCTTGGTGACAGGGGCCAATACTGGCATAGGACAGGCGATTGCTGTCGCCTTGTCCCATGCCGGGGCCGAGGTAATCGCTGCGGGCCGCCGCCCCTGTGATGAAACGCTGGCGCTGATGCAGGGCGGGCGCGCGCTTTTGCTTGATTTCGCCGACCCGCTGGCCGCACGCGATGTGTTTGGTGCTGAGCCAATTGACATCCTGGTGAACAATGCCGGGCTTATTCGCCGCGCCGATGCCGTCGATTTTTCCGAGGCCGACTGGGATGACGTCATTGACGTGAATCTGAAGGCGCTTTTCTTCACTTGTCAGGCTTTTGCACGGGCGGCGTTGCCGCGTGGGCGTGGCAAGATCATCAATATTGCGTCCTTGCTTTCGTTTCAGGGGGGAATTCGCGTTCCGTCCTACACTGCGTCCAAGCACGGGGTGGCGGGGCTTACAAAACTGATGGCGAATGAATGGGCGGCGCGCGGGTTGAACGTCAACGGAATTGCGCCCGGTTACATCGAAACAAACAACACCGAAGCCCTGCGCAGCGACCCGGCGCGTAGGCAGGCTATTTTGGAACGCATCCCTGCAGGGCGCTGGGGCACACCAGACGATATTGCACAAACTGCCGTGTTCCTTGCGGCCCCCGCATCTGACTACATCAACGGGGCGATTTTGAATGTCGATGGTGGCTGGATGGCGCGCTAGCGCGTGTCGCGTTCAGTCGGCATGGGTCATGGCTGCTGTTGATATATGAAAAATGGCTTGTGGTGCCAGATCGCGCTTCATACCGTTTCGCCAATAGCCGCGCCTGGCCGGCGTTTGGGCGTGTAAAGATTGGGAACGCCAAAACGGCCTGTTTCAAGGATTGCGTTTGAAAACTTGGCGCAGCGATGGCGGGCGCGGGAAGCGGCGGTGTGTGCGCTTCATCAGACCCAACACGCGCAATGTTGTTACAAGGACAAGCCAGAAATCGAACCCCAGTGACCAGTTGCGCTGATAGATCAGATCGATACGCGCCTTGCGCGGCACGCATATTCGGGCGTAAACCTCGTCTGTGCGCTCTGGGGTGGTGCAGCGCGAAAGCAGCCGGTTTTCATGCGCAGCAAAAACCAGACTTGCCAGCCCTGTCACCCCCGGACAGGACTGCAGAACCTGTGCATAAAGTTCCGGAAAGCGGTCAACATACAGGCGCAGCGGCGGGCGCGGGCCGACAAATGAAACATCCCCGCGCAAGATATTCAGCATCTGCGGCAATTCATCCATACGGCTGCGGCGCAATATGCGCCCGGTCGGCGTGATGCGCGCCAGCTTATCGCCGCCAGATACGCCGCTATCCGCCGAAACGGGTGTCATGCTGCGCAATTTCCACAGCCAGAAGGGTTGGCCCGGCGCGCGCATCCTTTCGCTGCAATAGAATAGTGGCCGCCCTTGCCCGACCCATACCATCATCAGGGAAACCAGCAGCATACCCACCAGAATTGGGGACAGAACCAGCAACACAAGCAGATCGAACAAACGTTTTGACCAGCTCATACCATCGGCCTTCCTGTCGGACCCTGCGCGCCGTCGGTCCGCCAGTCCGCGATAATTGCACGCGCATCGGCGCGCCCAACCGGCACAAGACGGGCCAGTTGCGCCATATCCTGCACCACACAGGGCAAGGCATGGGGCGGGGCGGGGCGCCAGTGAACACCCAGACCTGCCGCATGGCACAGATCTTCCATTGCTACGGGGCCGTCCAGCGCCAGGTTTAGTCGCTGCGGAATATGCGCACCGACGCCAGCCCGTTTGACCAGCCGGGCCAGCAGCTCGGAAAATGCACAAGGCCCGATATAGGACCGGCGCGGGCCCTGACCGTCGGCGAATTGGTCCAAAACCCGGTGCATGCCCGCGTCTTGCCCCAGCAGTGCATCGGCGCCAGCGACATTTCCGATACGCAGCGCACATACACTAACCGAATGGTGTCGTGCTTGCGCCGATACTGTCTGTTCCATCTGACGCTTGGCCGCCCCATAGGGGCTGGCCGGGCACAGTGGGTCATCTTCGGCCAAGGGTCGCGCGCCATCCTCCGGCGCTGTCCCATACACTGCCGCCGACGAAGATAAAAACACATGCCGCGCGCCCAAGGCCACCCCCAGCCGCAACGCCGCCAGCCCCAGATCAACATTGCATGCCAGATCACCTGCGCCCGGAACCACCCCGGCAAGCCCCAGCACCACATCCACCGGGCCACAATCGGGCGTCTGGTGCAGTGGATCGAAACATAGGGCACCTGGCAGGGGCGCGGGAACTGGCCTGCGGAACTGCCAAATTGGTCTGATCATATGCCCGCCATGCTGCGGCCAGTGCCGCCGCAGAACCCCGCCCAGACGCCCGCTGGCGCCAAGAACAAGCACGCGTAGCCCTGTCACAGGTTGCTGACGGTGCGCCCGAAGCCCATAAACGACCCGAACAGCCCCAAAACACGCTGTGTCGTTGTGGCCGGGGATTGTGTCGCCATCACGATATCCCCATCATATAACGGAAATTCATCCGCGCTGAACATGCCGCTGGCGCTGGTCAGGTCGAAGCTGAAGACCACATGCGTATGGGGGGGGCCGGTTTCCGGGTTCACGCGTTCAGGTGTATAGCGGCGCATAACCAAAATGCCCTTTGGGTCTGCGCGGCTGTCATCCATTCCGCCCATCAGGGAAATGGCGCGCAGCGCGGTAACAGTATCCGCGTCAAACCCAATGACATCTTCACGCCCGGCGGCACCTATTGCCTTGAAGCTGCGGGGATCGGCAGTGACCAGCACCCGATCCCCGCCGCGCAATGCCGCATCAAGGGCCGGTTTTTCCAGGATTTGGCGCAAGGGCCTGCGAAACACATCGCCCCCGCGGGTGATCTGAACTTGCGGGTTTTGCAACCCGTTCACAACCCCCCCCGCCGAGGCAAGCAGACTGGTCAGCGGCAGGTTGCGTTCCTTCAGCGGATAAGAGCCCGGACTGGCCACACCGCCCAGCACATCGACCGAATTGCGCCGCCCCTGCACCACCTCGACCTGGACCTGCGCAGACGGCATTATCGCAGTCAGCTTGTCCTGAAGATGCGCGCGCGCACCTTGTAATGTCAGCCCGCCAACATGGACGGAATCAATATATGGCAGGTCAACATGGCCCGACCCCGTGACCACAACATTGGAGACATCGGCAAATTGCGCGCCCGGCGCGGTGATCAGCGAGCTTTCACCCGCGTCCCAGATGCGCAGGGCAAGCTGGTCGCCCGGTGCCAGACGCTGGTCCTGCGGCACAGCGCCCCCTGCAGGCCAGTTGGCCGTGACATGCGTTGCATCATGGCCCCATTGCGCATACACGGGCAATCTGTCGCGCGTGACAAGTTCCAGCGCAAAATCGGCCTGTGGGGCGTCCATGTCCGACAAAACCTCTCGGCGGGACGGGGCACCGCGGGGCACGGCACAGCCTGCCACAACAGCGCCGGACAGACTGATCATGAACACGCGTCTTGAAATTATTTTGGGCACAAATTTCCTACCTAGGTTCTGCTTGCCAGTGTTCATATTTCTTGTGCTATGGTTCCCCAAGAAGGTCAATCGCCCGCAGCATTTTTAAGGGCCTGACTGATCTGCATACAACACCGGGCGTCCAGCCTAGTGCTGTCGGGCAACCAGACGCAAGGGCGGCGATGATGGCGTCGCCGCATCGTGCCACATGCGGTCATGAATTTCATGATCCAGCGGTTGGTAACCCAGCGGGGCCTGAAGCAGCAATTTCTGCACCCGAACCAGATCAAAGTTCCGGCAGGCCACTAACAAGGTATCAAGCAGGGCATTCAGGTCATCCGCCACCATGGAAATTTCTGAGGCGGTCATAATGCGTGGGTGTTCGGTTCCTGCGGGGTTATTGCCGATCAGCAATTCTTCATACAGTTTCTCGCCCTTTTTCAGCCCTGTAATCGCAATGCCAATATCGCCGGTTTCCGGCACCGACTGCCCATCTTGCATCAGCATATAAGGGGTCAGGCCATATTGGCGGATCATGGATTTTGCCAAGTCCAGAATGCGGACAGGTTCCCCCATATCCAGCACAAAGACATCGCCCCCCCGCGCCATGGCGCCTGCCTGAATAACCAGTTGCGCGGCTTCGGTTATTGTCATGAAATAGCGCGTGACCTTGGGGTGGGTCACTGTCACTATGTCGCCCTGTTCAATCTGGCGGCGAAAGCGGGGAATGACGGACCCGGATGATCCCAGCACATTGCCGAAACGCACCATGGAAAAGGTGGTCTTTTTTTGTGTTTGCGCTTGCGCCTGACAAATAAGTTCGGCCAGACGTTTTGACGCCCCCATCACATTGGTCGGGCGCACGGTCTTGTCTGTCGAAACCAGAATGAAATTTTCAACACCTGCTTCGGTGGCGGCCTGCGCCAGAATACGGGTGCCGAAGACATTGTTGTGAACGCCCTCAATCAGGTTTTCTTCAACCAGAACGACATGTTTATAGGCCGCCGCATGATAAATGGTTTGCACCTTGAAGCGGCGCAGGATGGCGCGTATCCGGCCCGGATTCTGCACCGACCCCAGAACAGGCACAAGGCGCGCATCCTGTCCGCCGCTGGCATCGGACAATTCGGTGCTTATGTCGTAAAGTGCGGATTCAGATACATCCAGCATAACCAGCTGTGTGGGACCATGCGCTATGATCTGGCGGCACAGTTCCGCGCCAATCGTGCCACCGGCCCCCGTAACCAGCACGACCTTTCCGGCAATGTTGCGCTGCATCAGATCAGGTTTTGCGGGCACGGGGTCCCGGCCCAACAAATCTTCGGGCGTGACCGGGCGCAGATCGGTAAAGGAGGCCCGCCCCGAGATAAGATCACCCATACCGGGAATTGTTTTGACCCCGACCTCAAGTTTCTCCAGACGCGCCACAATTCTGCGCCGGCGCACCCTGTTGACACTTGGCATGGCCAGCAACACTTCCTTTATGTTCCAGCGCCGTGTCAGGTTCGGCAATTCGGCGGTGGAGTGGACGCGCACACCGTTGATTGTCATGCCATGCAGGCGCGTATCATCGTCAACGAAGGCCACAGGCATATATTCCACCCCCAAATGCAGCGCGGCCACAAGTTGTTGTCCTGCATTGCCTGCGCCGTAAATAATTGCAGGCGCACAGCCGCGCAGGATGGGTTTGCGAATAATGCCCCGCGCCCAGAAGCGTATGCCTGCCACCGCCAGCAGAACCAGAATGGCATGAATCAAGGTGACCTCAAGCTTCGGCGCGCCGCCAAGAAATTGCCCGCAAAGCGCCATCGCGCAGGCCCCAAGCGCCACGCCTGAAATGATGGCTGGCATGGATTTTCCGGTGATGTAGCGCGTGATGGCACGGTATAAACCCAGCTTTGCAAAGGTTCCTATGGCGACCCCGGCAAAAGCGGCAAGCCCTATCCAGATTTCGGGCATCATCAGCATGGCAATGCTGTCGCCCCGCAACACAAGCGCCAAAGCAAAACATGCAATGATCAGCACAATATCACAGGCGATAAGAAGCAGTTGCTTGTATCTACGGTCCACAGTGCCAGATAAATATCGCACGATCACCCGGTCGAAAAACATTTGGGCAGCACGCGAAAACGGATCTTGAAAGCTTGGGTCCGGTCGCATTCCAATTCTCCTTGCATCGCATGCTGAAGGACGCAGGTTGTATTTGTCACATTCAAGAAGTAGGATTCTAGAAAAATTTACAGGTCTTAATGGTGTTTCTTATGACATTTTTAACAATGTCGGCACAACACCTTATGCACCTAATGCATCAACGACGCCTGCCATATGACCGCCAGTTGCAACGGGCTGTGCGTTCCTCGCGGCCCTGTGCAGTAGTGCCAGGCGCGCTCATGATGGCCCAATTCAGGCGTTCGGCCATGGCCAGCGCCACAGGCAGGCCGATCAACCATGCGAAGAAGATGATCTTGCGCTATCCAGTCATCCAGCCGCTTAGGGAAAGGCGTCGTCTGGTCACTTCGGTGAAACCTGCCACGCAAGCCGGCCAAGTTTTGGATAAGCATGGCATAGAGCATGTCGCGCAGAACCGGTTCCCATTTTTTCGCAACACGCGCTAATGGGCCAATGGTGAATCCGGCCTAAGCGGATACAGAATTTCGCCATCTTCCTGCCCCCGTGGCCATGCCCCGTCGCGCCGCAGCCGAACCTGCGCCTGCCAGCCGCGCGGGCTGGTGCCTATATGGCGTTTGAACAGCCGCGAAAAATAGTAACAATCCGCAAAGCCCAGACGCTGCGCAGTTTCAGTCACGCTGTGGCCGGCTTCCAGCAATTGCATGGCAATTTCCATGCGCTTGAATTCCTGATATTTCGCAGGTGTAAGGCCCAGACGCTTGCGAAACTCGCGGCGGAAATAGGTGTCATTATAGGGGGCATCGGCCACCACCGCCTCTGCGATCCGGTCGCGCAGCGGTTCGGCGGCAATTTGCGTCGCGGCCATCATCACGGCCATTGGCAGCCCTTCTGATTGGTCCAGCGCGCCATCATGCAGATTATGCCAGCCCAAGAAGGCATCTTCGATAAATTCGTTCAAGATGACCATGAATGCATGGTGCATCATCAACGTGACTGAACTGGCAGGCGCTGTGGCACGATAATGGTGCACCAGCGGCCCCAGCATGTTCCACCGTCTCAGCCGCACGACCGGCCCGTAACGCATGCGTGCCAACAAGTCGTGCCGCCCGAAAAGGTCCAGCCGGAAATGTTGCGCAAGGCCGGTATAAATACTGTCGGGGTCGGGGTTCTGCCCTTGAAACCGTGTGCCCGCGGGAATTAACAACGCCATGCCCGGTTCCAGCCTGTAGGATTGCCCTTCAATCAGATAAACGCCCGTGCCCGACAGGCAAATCACCAGATCATGCACTGCATTGACCTTGTCGATGGACCAACTGTGGGAATGGCGCATCCGTATCGCAGAGCGGGTCAGCGTAAGGTCCAGCGCGCGTTGGGGAATTCCCGAAAGGACAGCGCCGCCAGACGTCCTGTCCCCCAGTGGCAGCGCAGTGTCATGTTCGATTTCGTCCATCTTTTTGTGCCCAATTGTCAATTCCAAACGCTTGATTAACTGGCATATTAGCCGAACACATACGGCAAGCAATGCTTGTTTTGTCAATCGGATCGAGGAGGAGCGATTTGTTGGCGCAGGGTCTGTTAGGGCATCTGAACGCCAGTCTTATGGGGCTGTCCTGCCAGCGCTGTGTGTGGTTTCGGCCATGCTGTCCCGGCGTTCTGCCGCCAAACCGCTTCATCTGAAAGGGAGGATTTATGGAAAGCCGTTTTCTGGGGCTGGCCTATCTGGCCCCATACATAATTGGGCTTCTGGTGTTCACCATGATCCCATTTCTGGCGTCGTTGTATCTTAGCTTCACTGACTACAACCTGATCTCGCGTCCTGTCTGGTCGGGACTGGAGAACTTTCGGGACATGATGTCGGACCGCACCTTCAAGCGGTCCCTGAACGTCACGTTGCTGTATGTATTTCTGACAGTGCCGATCAAGCTGGCCTTCGCGCTGTTTATCGCGGTCATCCTGAATTACCGGCTGAAGGCCATCGGTTTCTTTCGAACCGCATATTACGTTCCGTCCATCCTTGGCGGGTCAATTGCCATCGCTGTGTTGTGGCGCTACATTTTCGCGGATGCCGGTCTTGTTAATCTGGTGCTAACGACGATCGGGCTGGAAGCTGTCAATTGGTTCGGCGATCCGGTCAACGCGCTGTTCACCATCACGCTATTGCGCACATGGCAGTTCGGCTCGGCGATGGTGATTTTTCTTGCCGCATTACAGGCCGTGGACAAGTCGCTTTATGAAGCGGCGGCCATCGATGGCGCGGGCAAATGGCACAGTTTCTTGCACATTACCCTGCCGCTGATCACGCCGGTGATTTTCTTCAATCTGATCATGCAAATGGTGCAGGCGTTTCAGGAATTCAACGGCCCTTATGTCATCACCGGGGGCGGGCCGCTGAAGTCTACCTATTTGCTGCCCCTGTATATCTATGACGAAGCCTTCAAGAATTTCAACATGGGCTATGCCTCGGCCATCGCGTGGGTTCTGTTCGTCATCATCATGGTCCTGACCCTCGTGGCGTTCTGGTCATCGAAGAAATGGGTCTACTACGCGGGCGACAAAAGGAGCTAAGCGCATGGCACTTTCTGAAACACAACTTCCTGCGCCCCCCGGTTCCGCTGCGCGCGGCATCCCCCTCAACCCCGAGGACCGGCGCGCCGAACGGATCTCGGCCTTTGTGCGCTACACGCTGCTTATCGGTGTGGGGTTCTTGATGCTGTATCCGCTGCTGTGGCTGATTGGCGCATCCTTCAAAAGCAATCAGGAAATTTTCGGGTCTATCGGGTTTATCCCGCAAGACCCAACGCTGGACGGCTACCGCAAGGGTTGGGAAACCTCCACACCCTATACTTTCGGGCGGTTTTTCTGGAATACCTTTCTGATCATCTTGCCCAAAACCATCTTCACGGTGATGTCCTGCGCGTTTGTGGCTTACGGGTTCGCGCGGTTTGAATTTCCCTACAAGAAAGTGCTGTTCGCAAGCCTGATTGCAACCTTGTTGTTGCCCAATGTCGTAACGCGCATCCCGCAATACATTCTGTTCCGCGATCTGGGCTGGCTGGATACCTATCTGCCGCTTTGGGTGCCCTCGGCCTTTGCGGGGGATGCATTCTTTGTTTTCATGTTGATCCAGTTCCTGCGCGCCATCCCGCGCGATATGGAAGAAGCCGCCCGCGTCGATGGCGCAAACAGTTTCCAGACGCTGATCTATATTGTGGTGCCAATGCTGACACCCGCGCTGATTTCGGTCGCGCTGTTCCAGTTCATGTGGACGATGAATGATTTTCTTGGCCCGCTGATCTACCTGTCATCGGTGCAAAGCTTTCCTGTCAGTCTGGCGCTGAAACTGTCCATAGTTCGCCCTGTCCA
>NZ_JBQTCF010000039.1:0-32615 GCF_052379845.1 Roseinatronobacter sp. NSM
TATTTAGATCCAAGGTGCGGTCAAACATACTGTGTCTGCGCGGTGAAACTCCCGAAAAATTAGTTGATCGCGCACTGATTCCCTCACCAACTAGTTCCACTTTTGCGCCCGTGAAGTTTGCGCCATCAAGCTTACTGTTGCGGAATTGACCGATTATAACGATCCCAGAAGGAGACCCGAGAGTTCTTCCTCGGAAAGAGGATTGCAGATTTACCTCTCTAAAATCAACATCATCCTGAAATTCGTTATCAAGGAGTATGGCAGAATCGGCAAAGTTAGCACCCCGAAAATTTGCACCTGATATCTTCCCCCACGTGAACTGAACTCTCGAAAAGTCCGCACCTTGTAGGTTGAAGCCGGAAAAATCGACATTTTTTAGCCGCGTCCCACTAAAGTCTACCTACTGTAGGTCTCTGTTTGAAAGGTCGCAATCAACGCACTCCTTGCTGAACGACATCATAGATAGTTCATCTGTGGAGCCAGTCATTGGAACGAAAATCGTGCTCAAAACAGCTACAATGGTTAACTTCAATCTGCCAATCGTCATGTTGCTATCCTTGAACTAGTTGAGGTCTAAATGCCAATAGTCATAGACGCAACCGCCAAACCATCAAGCCCCGAATCCTGCCTGATCGCCTGCCTCTGTGACGCCCTGAGACCGCATCCGCACGGCTTTTTTGTCGGTTCCCAAGCTATTTATGTGTGCTTTGCACTCTGATCTTGTCACACAAGTATCTTCCGCCCTACAATACAGCTGGCAACTCACCAGATTCCGGGGGTCAGATGGTTAAGACTACGGCCTTGTAAACAAGGCTTTTCACCGTAGGTGAACGTAGGTTTCGAGTAGTGATAGCTACGATGCTATCCTTTCGGGCGCGCCATTTCCGAACACAAGAGAGAACCTTGGGCGCAGTGGTGCCTGTCGGGTCAGAAGCCTTTTATGCAAGGCGCCGTTTCGATCCTGTGACGTGGATTTCCACGTCTCATACCCGCACCTCGTCGAGCATCAGGCGGCAGGATATTCCCTTCAATTTGCGACATCACGATGTTGTCCAGACTTTGCAACGGTATACGCGATCCGCGACAGTCTGGCGGCCCTTGGTTCAGCTTTTTGGAACAGCATCAGTGCGATAAGCACCGCCTTTGCCCGTATTGTGCATCAGGGCCAGCCCGCAATATCCGCCCGGCGAGGAAGTTGTCACATAGTGCGTCTTACCAACCCCGTGAAAGGATCGCACCATTACCCCCCCCGGACCAAATACCTAATCTTCTGCGATGGAGCGGTTCAACTCCAGCATCTCGGACATTGCCTTTTGTGCGGCAATAGGGTCGCGGGCGGCGATGGCTTCGGCGACTGCGATGTGCCCTTCGCGGCTGACCTTCTCGTTATCGGGGTTCACCACGCCGAATTCATAGGACACGCGCAGCATTGTCAGGATGATCTGGCGCAGTTGCCGCATGACATTGTTTCTGGTCATGTCCAGAAGGGTGACGTGGAACTGGCAGTCCGCCGCGAACAGGGTTTCGACATCGACATGCGCGGGATGAATGGCATGTGCTGCGTTCAGCAGCGTCTGAACCTGCGCGGCGGTGCCCCGTTGCGCGGCAAGGGCCGCGGCGGCGGGTTCGATAACGCTGCGCAATTCGGTTGTTTCGGCAAATATCTGTTTGATGCGCGGGTGTGACGGATCGTGCCAGGACACAACATCACCATCCAGAAAGTTCCATTCTTCGACTGGGCGAACGCGCGTGCCATAGCGCCGTGCGGTGCGCACCAACCCCTTGCCAGACAGGACCTTGACGGCATCGCGCACTGTCGCGCGGCTGACGCCAAGGGAATGAGCCAGCTCTTCCTCATTGGGCATCACCTCATCTGGGGAATACACATCGTTGGTGATCCGCTGCCCCAGAATTTCAACTGACCGCTTGGCAACACCAGTGGGCAGCGACGGGATGAATTCTGTCGGTATCTTCAAATCGAGATGTCGCCGCTCGGGGTTTTCAATGATCGGGCGCATATCTGTAACAGCTCCAATTTTTCTTTACATATGATCTAGCGTGAGTCATCCTACATCCTATGTAGCGCCACCCGGCCTGCACTGGCAACGCATTGGCACCAAAAAACGACATTCGCCTGCGGCACCAGATCGATTGGAGGAGGAGGAAACCATGAACATGAAAAGTGCAATCTGCGCTGCAGCGCTTGCTGTCGCCACTTTTGCCTTCGGCGCGTCCCATGCTGACGCGACCGAAATTAAATTCGGCATTGGCATTCCAGAAGGGGATTTTCCGGAATATAACGCCCTTGTCCGTTTCAAGGAATATGTTGAATTCAAAACCAACGGCGAATTGACCGTGCGGCTGTTCCCCAACAACCAGCTTGGTGGCGAACGCGAAATGATCGAGATGGTCCAGCAAGGCAGCCTCGAACTGAGCTTTCCGGCAGATGGAGCCATGAGCGGCTTTTATGCGCCCATGCAGGTCTGGTCGATTCCCTACTTGTTTGAATCCGCCCCTGTGGCGTGGCGCGTTCTGGAAAGCGATTTCGCCCGCAGAATGAAAGATGACATTCTGGAACAAACAGGCATTCGTGCGCTGGCGTTTTCGCAAAACGGTTTTCGGTCATTCACCAACAACATCCGGCCCCTGATCAACCCCGAAGACATGAGCGGGCTGAAAATCCGCACCATGGAAAGCCCTGTATATATGGAGCTGGTGAATTCATTAGGCGCGACTGCCGTTCCCATCAGCGGGGCAGAGGTGGTGATGGCGTTGCGTCAGGGTGTGGTTGACGGGCAGGAAAACCCGCCAGCCGTCGTCTATGGTGGTGGCCATGGCGAGGTGCAGAAATACTATACACTGAACGAACACACTTTTGGCCTGCATGTCATCATTGCCAATGATGACTGGTTCAATTCGCTGGAACCGGGCCATCAGCAAGTCATTCAGGATGCAGCCCTTCTGATGGCATGGACCGAGAACCTTCAGAAAACCGAAGGGGACTGGCGTTTCAGCCGCCAGCTGGCCGACGAACTGGGGATGGAAATTCACGTCTCCACGCCGGAAGAAAAGGCCGCCTTCAAGGAAATCACCCAGCCCGCCGTGCTGGATTTCATCCGCAGCAATGTCGGCGATGAACTGGTCGACGAACTGATCGCAACGGTGGACGAGGCGAAGGCCACACTCTATCGGAACTGACCATACCCGGCCCGTGGCCCTGCCCTGCATCACTTGCACGGCCACGGGCACCCACCTTCGCCTATGACTGGAAACGCGGCCCGCGCGGCCATGAAATTATGGGTCACAGATGACACGCATAGCCACCCTTGCCGCCCGCGTGCTTGCGATGAGCACGGAAATCATTGCGGGCCTTTTGCTGATCGCGGTAACAGTGCTGAACCTGACACAGGTTGGCGGGCGCTATTTCTTCAGCACCGGTTTCAGCTGGACAGAGGAGGTGATGCGATACTCCATGATCTGGCTGATGATGCTGGGCAGTGTTGCGTGCATTTTCCGGCTTGAGCATATGGGTATCGAGGTTCTGGAAGGGCTGGTCCGTCCGAACCTTGTGCGGTTTGTAAAATCGGCGCTGTATTCGGTCGCCGCGATTTTTTGTGTGGTGATCCTGTATTATGGTTGGCCGCTTGCATTGCGCAACGCTGCACAAACTGCGCCCGCATCAGGTATTCCCATGATCATTCCGTATGCGGCCTTGCCCGTTGGCGCGGCCCTGATGTTGGTGCAGATCGCGCTTAGCTGGCTGTCAGGGTTCCAGCCGGATGATGCGGGCGCGCCCAATGCCGACACACACGGCATGGGCCAGACAGGGGCGGGCCAATGATCTGGGTTGCAATTCTGGGCCTTGGCCTGTTGTTTATCGGAATCCCTGTGGCATTCGCCATCGGGCTGGCGGGTATTCTTGGGGTCTGGCTGGCGGGTATCCCGCTGTCCGTGACGGCAACGCGGTTGTTTACTGGCGTGGACAGTTTCATTTTTCTGGCGGTGCCGTTTTATATTCTGGCCGCTGAAATCATGAGTCAGGGTGGCATCACCGCGCGGCTGATTTCCATAGCATCTGCAGCCACAAGCTGGCTGCGGGGCGGGACGGCCTATGCCAATATCGGCACATCGGTTCTGTTTGCGGGAATTTCCGGTTCGGCAGTGGCGGATGCTGCGGCGCTGGGGCGGGTGTTTACCGAAGAAATGCCCAAAGAGGGCTATACCAAGGAATATGCCGCCGCCGTCACTGCGGCATCATCCATTGTCGGGCCAATCATTCCCCCGTCAGGGCTGGCCATCATCATGGCCGCGGTCACCGGCCTGTCGGTCATTGACCTGTTTCTGGCAGGTATTTTGCCGGGGTTGTTGCTGGGCGGGGCCTGCGCTGCGGTCGTTGCGATTGATGCGTTTCGAAAGCGCGTGCCAAAACCGCGACGGCTGACGTTCAACCGCGACGGAGCCGCCCGCATGATCATCGAGGCCGTCGCGGTCCTGACCCTGCCTGTCATCATCATCGGGGGCATGCTGGCGGGAATTTACACCGCCACAGAAGGTGGTGGCGTCGCGGTGGCCTATGCCGTTTTCCTGTCAGTGGTCGTGTTTCGGGTGATGGACCTGAAAGGGTTGTGGACTGCGTTTTTAAGGGCTGCGCGCACCTCGGCCACAATCTATCTGCTTGTCGCGGCGGCGACGATCCTGTCTTACGCGCTGAATTTGCTGGGCATCGCGTCATGGGTTGCCTCAACCGCAAGCATCTTTGAACAAAGCCCGCTGTTGTTTTTGTTCGCGGTGGCCGCGCTGATGCTGGTTTTGGGCACCTTTCTGGACATTGGCGCGGCAATCCTGATTTTCGCCCCCTTGCTTATGCCCGTTGTCTACCAGCTTGGCATTGATCCGATGCAAGCGGCGATGGTTATCATGCTGACCCTTGCCATGGGGCTGGTCACGCCCCCTGTCGGCGTGGTCCTGTTCGTGATGATGCGTGTGGGGCGCGTGCGAATGTATCCGTTGATCCGGGCGCTTGTGCCGTTCCTGCTGGCGCAACTGCTGGCCATTGCCCTTGTGTGCCTGATTCCGGGCATCTCAAGCTATCTGCCGGATCTGTTAAACTAACGCGCCCTGCAAAACGGGCCTATCGCAAGGCAAGAGGATTTCATGAAGATTACGGGCATCAGCACTGTGGTTGTAAACGCCATTCATCGCAACTGGGTCTTTGTGAAAGTTCAGACCGACCAGCCCGGCTTGCATGGCTGGGGCGAAGCGACGCTGGAATGGAAAACCCGCGCTGTTCTTGGCGCGCTGGAGGACCTGGAGCAGTTTGTCATTGGCGAGGACCCGCGCCGGATAGAACATATCTTCAGCAAGATGACCAAATTCAGTTTCTGGCCGCTTGGGTCCATTGGCATGACGGCTGTATCGGCCATTGATCAGGCGCTGTGGGACATCAAGGCCAAGGATCTGGGCGCGCCGGTCTGGCAATTGTTGGGCGGGCAAGTGCGTGACAGTGTCAGGGTTTATACCCATATGCGCCGCGCGCGCATTGGCGCGCAGGTTGGCACAGCCGATATTGGCGCATTCTGCGATGCGGTGCAGGAAACCGTTGAAATGGGGTATAACGCCGTCAAGCTGGGGTTTGTGCCCTATTCGGGATATGAAGCGCCGCTGCCGGACCTGTTGCATGTCGAGAAACTGGCGCAGGCCGTGCGCGACAGGGTCGGCCCCGATATTGCCATCATGACGGATTTTCACGGCCGGCCCGCATCGCCCGAAGTGGCGAAAGCCTATATCGATGTGATCGCGCCCATCAGCCCGCTATTCGTTGAAGAACCTATCCAGCCCGGAAATGCCGTGGCCATGGCCGCGCTTGCGCGGCGCGTGGATTGCCCGCTTGCCACGGGAGAGCGGCTGTTCACCCCGCGCGAGTTCGCAGAACTGGCCGAGCACCGGGCAGTTGCGCATATTCAGCCCGATCTAAGCCATTGCGGGGGCCTGACGGGCGGGCGCAAGATTGCCGCCATCGCCGAGGCGGGCCAGATGGGTATTGCCCCACATAACCCCATGGGACCAGTGGCGGGCGCCGTTGCACTGCATTTTGACGTGGCAACGCCCAATTTTGTTATCCAGGAAGAGGCCGTGGGACTGGTCCCCTGGTTTGACGAGGTTTTCACCCACCCCATGCAGTTGGAAAACGGAAACTGGCGTGTTCCGGCCGGCGTGGGTTTTGGCGTTGAAATCAACGAACAAGCTGCCGCGCGCTATCCCTTCAAACCAGAGGTTGTTCCAGCAGTGGACGCAATTTTGCCAGATGGCACGATCGCAAACTGGTGACATTGGCTTGAGCGCCCCCCCAGGGACGGTCCCGAACCTTGGGGACACATGCCGCCCTTGCAGGCATGACTTGAAACGCCGGAATTTGCCCATTTTCCCAGGTATGCACCGGCCGCAGGTGATGGCCGGTGCAGGGGTCGCCTTACCTGAACAGGTTTTGTTCAATTCCTGCGGCTTCAAACAGGCGGTCGCGGCTGGCTTCCAGTTTGCCGCGCAGTGCGTCAATGTCATGGCCCAGCATCTGGCCCTGCCATTTGCGCAGCTTTCCCGCGCATATCACGGTTGACACATTCGACCGCTCCATCAGCGTGACGACCGCCCCAGCAACATGGTTCAGGGGGGCCACGTTCAGCGCCGTCGCGTCCAGCAAGATGATATCGGCTTCCTTGCCCGGACGCAGCGACCCGGTCTTGTGTTCCAGTCGCAACCCTTGCGCGCCGTTGATCGTTGCAAAGCGGATTGCGTCCATCGCGCTAAGAAGTTGCGGGTAATCCTCGCCCAGCAGCGCTTTCTCGTTGCAGAACATGCGCTGTTGCGTGATCAGGCTGCGCATTTGCGTGAACATGTCGGCGGTCATGGTGCATTCAACATCGGTGGACAGGGACGCCACCATACCCATATCCAGCACTTTCTGAGTTGGGGGTGTGCCGTGGCGCATCTGCATTTCGATGGGAACCGACAGCGACACATGCGCGCCCGCATCTGCAGCATATTTCCAGCCATCATCGGACATGCCGGTCATATGGATGAATATGTTATCCGGCCCGAATTGCCCCGCCGCACCCAGCGCGTCAAAGACCGGCTGCATGCCAAAGGTGCCTACCACATGCAGCGCAATGGGCAGGCCCAGTTCGCGCCCGATCCGCCAGCTTTCCTCATGTCCGGGCAGGTAAATTTCGCCGCCCATGATCATGGTAACCAACCCGTCATCTGATGTGAAATGCTGGTTGCGAATGCGCGCCGCGTCCGTGGGATATTGCGCCTTTTCGCCCCACCCTTCAAAATAGCCAAAGACAGCGCGGCGTCCCGTATCATGCAGCGCCTTGATGGCCGCGTCGGAATGTTCGGGGCTGTGATGTATTTGGCTGACATCCATAACAGTTGTGACACCCGCATCAATCTGGGACAGGCCGCCGAACAATTCGCTGATGTAAACATCCTCGGGGCTGTAAAGCATCGAGAATTTCTGCAAGATCATTTCATAATAGTTGAACTCGCCCCCCGGTCGGCCATCATTCATCAAGACAGCATCGGCCAGAAAGGCGCGCAGGGCGGTTTCAAACTGGTGATGGTGCGTGTCAATGAAACCGGGCATCACGACCTGACCTGTCGCGTCAATCACGGCGGCATCGCCCGCGTCGATTTCTGGCGCGATCTGCAGGATTTTCGACCCTTCGATCAGGACATCGCCCTTGACGAAATTGCCCACCACAGCGTCCATTGACAGCACATGCCCGCCCTTGATCAGGGTCTTGCGGCCGGGTTGGCCAATGCCTTCGGGCATGGGCTGGTGCCGGGATTGCGCAGCAGGGCGCGCGGCGGTGCCGCCGGACCCGCCTTCGGTGGCGGCAGTTCTGGCAGGGCGTGTATTGCAAAGCTTGCACATGGGGTTTCCTCCCGTTTCCATGTTTCGTATAGCGAAAAAATATTCGGAATTTTACGGGCTGGCCGGCAGGCATGCGCGGCCAGATCCGCCTGACTTAGGATGACAGCGTGGATTCCAGCACTGGATTGCGGGCAATGTTCTGGCCCAGCCGCGATGCGGTCGCGCGCAATTCCTGCAAGCGGTCGGCAACCAGTATCTCCGGGGTCACCTGCCCGCTGTAGCCAGACGAATTCAGCGCCGCGACAGTCTGCCCCCGCGCGCCACGAATGGGCACGGCCAGGGCGGTTACACCGTAATCCAACTCGTCCACCGTGGTGGCGAACCCCTGTTCGCGCACCTTGTAGATAATGCGCCGCAACTCTTCGCGGTTGGTGACGGTGCGGCTGGTCAGGGCAACGGGTTCGACACTTGCGAAATAGGCGTCAAGCTGTTGATCGGACAGCCCCGCCAGCAGCACACGGCCCAGTGACGTGGCATGCGCGGGATAGCGCGCGCCCACCACCGCCGAGGCCCGCCGCGCGCGCTGTTGGGAATAATGCGCGACATACAGAACCTCATGCCCCTGCAGGGTTGCAACCGACGACGCATCCCCGAAGCGTTCGACCATGGCGCGCAAATCCGGCTGGAATGCCTGATCTATGCCCGCAGCAAAATAGAACGCAGACCCAAGGCCCATAACCTTAGGCGTCAGGTGAAACCGCTTGCCGACCTGACCGACATAACCAAGGGCGACAAGCGTAATCAGACTGCGCCGCGCGGCGGCGGGGGTCAGCTCAGCGCGGCGTGCCACCTCGCTTAGGGTCATTTCGTTATGCGTGGCGTCGAAGGATTCCAGAATTGTCAGGCCCTTGGCAAGGGCCTCGACGAATTCCGGGGGACGATCTTCGTTCACGCAAACCTCTTGCATCGTGGCGTCGTCGCGCATGGGCTTATTCCGGCGCAAGCACGAAATCGAATTCAAACATCGCATCTGGCTGGCGTTCCAGCGGAACACCAATATCCTGCCCTTTCTTCACAGGTTTAAGTGATGCAATCAAGGATTTGCGCACACCGAAAACCGCGTCATTGTCGATATATTCGGTATTCTCGAAAAAGACCTCGGTGGTGATGTCCTTGTAGCCCTGCGCGCGGATGATGAAATGCAGATGCGCCGCGCGCCATGCATGCCGGTTGCCCGCGCGCAGCAAGTCACCAACGGGGCCGTCATAGGGCACTGTATAGGGTTTGGGCAGGACGGTGGTGTAGTAGTATTCGCCGTGTTCATTGGTGGTGAACTTTCCGCGCAGGTCGTATTTATCTTGCCCGCGTTCCTGTTCCTGAATGGGGTAGGTGCCGGTCGCGTCGGCCTGCCATGTGTCAATGATGGCAGCCGCCAGTGGTTTGCCCAGAATGTCACGCACAACGCCCTTGGCCAGAATGATGACGCCATCGCGGCCCGGTGCCAGATCGGCGCCCATGTCCTTTTCGGGTGCGTTGTCCAGATAGAACGGCCCAAGGTTGGACCCTTCAGTGGCCCCGCCGCGCGTGTTGATCATGTCCACAAGCGCCGAGAAACCCAGCACATCTGACAGCAAGATGAATTCATGACGTTCCGGCGTGGAAATCTTGCCGCAATCATACAGGAAATTCAGAACACCCATCCATTCTTCGTGCGTCAGGTTTGTGGCCCGCGTGTAGTCGTGCAGGTGTTCGATGAAGGTTTCCAGAAGGAATTTCAGGCGGGTTCCTTCCTCGGTTTTGAAAGAGTCTTTTACCGCGTCTGTCAGGGTAAACTGGTTTAGGCTTCGCATTGCATCCTCCCGCAGAAATGAACTGTCCCGCACATGCAGGGTTGACGGAAGATTATTTCACGCAATATGATACGGCAAGAGAAAAGTTTTGCGCACAGCGAAAAAGGATGCAGATATGAGAATTGGAAAGACAGATCAGGCGTATACGGCCATCTGCACCTCGGACGCCGACACGATTACGGTGCGCGGGCATGACCTGTGCAATGATCTGATCGGCAAGATAGACTTCTCGGAATATTTCTGGTTGCTGGTGCTGGGCGAAAAACCCGCGCCCAAGCAGCGCGCCATGCTGGATGCCTGCCTTGTGGCGATTGCCGAACACGGGCTTGTTCCCAGTGTTCAGGCCGCGCGCATGACGCTGGCTGCCGCGCCTGAAGCGTGGCAGGGCGCAATGTCGGCGGGCCTGTTGGGCATGGGCACGGTGGTTGCGGGCTCGACCGGGGTTGCAGGCCGCTATCTGGAGGAAATCCGTCAGGCCGCTGATGCAAATGGCGGCGATGACCGCGCCGCCGTAATTGCCAGCCTTGACGCGCTGAAAGCGCGCCGCGCCAAGGTTCCCGGCCTTGGCCATCCGCAGCATTCGGGCGGTGATCCGCGCGCTGACCGTTTGCTTGAACTGGCCGATCAGCATGATGTTTCTGGCCGATATGTCGGCATTCTGCGCCTGTTGGGCGAACATGCGCCAGCGATTATAAACCGCCCCCTGCCGATCAATGTGTCAGGCGCTATTCCTGCGGTCATTCTGGATGCGGGCTGGCCAGTTGATGCCCTGAAGGCCGTGCCACTGGTGGCGCGCGCAGGCGGGCTGGCCGCACATCTGCTGGAAGAATCGCGCCGGTCAATCGGGTTCATCCTGTCGCATCATGCGGATCAGGCAATTTCCTATGACGGCAAAGCTGCACAGAAGGGCTGACACATGGTCAAGATTCTGAAGAATATTCGCGTTGTCGAACTGGGGACGTATATTACCGGCCCCGCTGCAGCCATGCATCTGGCCGATCTGGGCGCTGATGTCATAAAGGTGGAAAGGCCCGGCTCGGGCGACCCGTTCCGCGCTTTCAAGGGGGGGCTGTATAGCCCGCATTACCAGACTTATAACCGCAACAAACGCTCCATCGCGCTGGACACACGCAATGCGGACGATCTGGCGGTGTTCCAGGACCTGATCGCCACCGCCGATGTGTTCATTCAGAACTTCCGGCCCGGTGTCGCGGAAAAACTGGGCGCGGGCGAGGCTGATCTGCGCCAGATCCGCCCTGACCTGATCTATTGTGCCATTTCCGGTTTCGGCCCCTCTGGCCCCGCGCGCGACCGGCCAGCCTATGACACTGTTGCGCAGGCCGCGTCGGGGTTCCTGCGTCTGGTGACCCCGCCCACAAACCCGCGCGTGATCGGGCCTGCGCTGGCCGATGCCATGACTGGCCAATATGCGGCAATGGGTATCATGGCCGCGCTGATAGAACGCGGAAGCACCGGAAAAGGGCGCAGGCTTGACATTTCGATGCTGGAAGCGATGTGCCATTTCAACCTTGACAGCTTTACACACTATTACAGCGTCGGCGAAGTGATGGGGCCATTGTCGCGCCCTGTCGTGTCGCAAAGCTACACGTTTGAATGCGCGGATGGAAAATGGATCGCGTTTCACATGTCCTCACCTACCAAGTTCTGGGAAGGCATGTTGCGCGCGACAGGGCAAGAACAGCTTGCCACGGACCCGCGCTTCAACGAAAGGCTGGAACGGATCAAGCACCAAGATGACCTGATCGGGATTTTGACGCCGGTGTTCCAAACCCGCACGCGCGACGATTGGTGCGCACGTTTCGAGGCCGAGGAAGTGCCCTATTCGCCAGCCTATGATTCAAACGAGGCATTGGAAGACCCGCAGGCGCAGCACCTGCAAATTGCCGTTTCATCCGATCATGCCGAGATGGGAAAATTCACCACCGTGCGCGCCCCGTATAATTTTGACGGCACGCCCGAACTGGACGTGTTGCCCCCGCCGGTTCTGGACGAACACGGTGCTGAAATCCGCAACGATCTGGCCAAACGCAAGGCCAGCTAACGCCAAGCCGTCTGCGGGGAGCAGGCGGTAACACCCAAAGGGAGGACCACCATGAACCATCTTGCCAAGGCTGCCTTCGTGGCAGTTCTGACCACGCCTGCCGTTGCCTTTGCGCAACAGTCAATTCCGCTGACAGTTGCATCCAGCCACCCGACGACAATTCCATGGGTCGGCATGATCCAGACCCATTTCATGGCCGAAACGGACCGTTTGCTTGCCGAATCCGGGAATTACGCGATTGATTGGCAAGAAGCCTTCGGGGGCACCTTATATCGTGCAAATGCGACCCTGACTTCGGTTGAGGAAGGGATCACAGACATCGGCTGGGTGTTTTCCTATCTGGAAGGGGCGAAAATGCCGCTTTCGCAGGTGACCGCCTACACCCCCTTTGCAACCAGCAATGTGCCCGTGCAGCTGGATGTCATGCGCCAGCTGTATGAAGAAAATGCCGATTTCCGTAATGAATGGGAACAATACAACATTGTCATGCTGGGCATGACCGCATCAGACAGTTATGATTTGTATACCAAAACGCCGGTCAATGCACTTGCGGACCTGCAAGGTATGCGCATCTCGGCGCCGGGTGTTCTGGGAACATGGCTGCGCGGCACGGGGGCAAATGCGGTCGATGGGGCGCTGACCACGTTTTACACCGATATCCAGACCGGTGTTTCGGATGGTGTGCTGTCGCTTGCCTTGGGGGCCCTGCCCACCCGCATCTATGAGGTCGCGCCCTATGTAACCCGTGTGCAGATGGGCACTGTGTTTTCGGGCGGCGTGGCCATCAACCGCGACATTTGGGAAACGCTGCCCGAAGAAGTCCAGCAAGCGATGCTGAAGGCGGGCGATTATTATTCCCGCGCCCATGCACAGGACATGATGGACCGGCCAGAAACAGCGATTGAACAGATTGCGACACTTGGCGCAGATCAGAACCCGCCTGTCACTATCAGCGAAATGGACCCGGCAGAGCGTCAGGCATGGGTCGACGCGCTGCCAGATCTGGCGGGGGAATGGGTTGCGGAAAACGCCGGTCGCGGATTGCCCGCAGCGGAATTTCTGGCCGCCTATATGGACGGGCTGCGCGCGGGCGGGGAAAATCCTGCGCGCGACTGGTCAGGGAACTGATACCCCGTCATGACCAATGATGACCGCACACAGACAGATGCGCGCCCTGACACCGGGGCGCGCGCCGCGCGGGTCTGGGGCGCACTGGTTGACGGGGTGGGGGCTATCGGGTCCTTGCTGATTGTGGCGCTGATGCTGGTGATTTGCGCAGATGTCCTGTCGCGCAATATCGTGGGCGCCTCGCTGCCGCTTGTGTCAGAACTTGGCGCGCTGATGGTGGTTATGATCGTCTATCTGCAACTGGCCACCACGCTGCGCCATGACCGCCTGGCGCGTGCGGATGTGTTCTATGCGGGGTTTCGCGCCTTGCACCCGCGAAAAGGTGCGCTGCTTGGGGCCTTGTTCGACCTTGCGGGGGCATGGGTCATCGGGGTGATGGCGCTTGCCACGTTGCGCGTTCTGGAACGCGATATCGCGTCGGGGCAGTTTATCGGGGTGACCGGCGTTCTGACATTGCCCACATGGCCCTTCCGCGCGGCCATTCTGGCGGGCATGACGATTGCGGTAATGCAATTCGTGCTGTCGGTGCTGGCAGCGTTGCCGCTTGCCGCTGCGGGGGGGCGTGATGACCGGGCTTGAAATCGGCCTTCTGGCCATCGCGGTGTTGATAGGGCTGATCCTATTGGGAATGCCCATTGCGATTGGCATGCTGATCGTCTCTTTCGGGGGGGTAACGCTGCTGCGCAGTGACACTGTGGCCATGCGCATGGCGGGGGCTGTCGCCAATGATGCGCTGCGCGAATACCTGTATGCTGTGGTGCCGCTATTTGTGTTGATGGGGCTTTTGGTCACCATATCGGGCGTGGGCAAGGACACCTTCGATGTGTTCCAGCACCTGATGCGGCGGGTGCGCGCGGGGCTGGGCGTGGCCACAGTGTTTGCGAATGCAGTTTTTGCGTCCATCACTGGGGTGTCGATTGCGTCGGCTTCGGTTTTTTCGCGCGTGGCAGTGCCGGAAATGCTGCGCCACGGCTACCGCAAGGAATTTGCAACAGGGGTTGTTGCGGGCTCGTCAGTGTTGGGCATGTTGATTCCGCCGTCCTTGTTGATGATCGTTTATGCCGTCTTGGCCGAGGAATCGGTGGGGCGCATGTTTCTGGCGGGAATCTTGCCGGGCATCCTGCTGGCCGGGGTGTTTTCGGTGGTTATCGTGTTGATGGCCACAATCCGGCGTGATTTCGTGTTTGAACCGCAGGCCACCACACAAGAGATTGAACGCCTGACAGGGGTGCAGATGACAGGAAAATTCCTGCCAATTCTGGCCTTGATGGGGCTGGTTCTGGGGGGGCTGTATTCGGGTTTTTTCAACCCGACAGAAGCGGGCGCGGTGGGGGCCGCAGGCGCGCTGGCCATCGCGCTGACCAGACGTTCGCTGAACCCGCGCAGTTTCTGGGGCTTGCTGGTCGAAACCGGCCAGATCACCGTATCCGTCCTGTTCCTGATCATGGCGGCAACATTCTTCAGCCGTATGCTGGCCATGTCGGGCCTGCCGCGTTCGGTGGCAGATATGTTCCTGTCCGGGCCGCTTGGGCCTTATGGTTTCCTGCTGGTGTTCATCGCGCTGGTCATTGTGCTGGGCTTCATCATCGATTCCATCTCGATCATGCTGATTTTGTTGCCGATTGCGCTGCCTGTTGCAAGTGCTGCCGGGTTTGACCTGATCTGGTTCGGGGTCATCACTGTGATTGCAGTTGAAATCGGCCTTCTGACACCGCCCTTCGGGTTGTCAGTTTATACGATCAAATCCGCCATGGGCGACCCAACCCTGCGCGTTGGGCAAATCTTCCGTGGGGCATTTCCCTTTGTGCTGGCAATGTTGGTTACGCTTGCGCTGATCATCGCCTTCCCCCAAATAGCGATCTGGCTTGCAAGAGCCTGAGACGGAGAGAGAAAATGACACATATCCTTGGTATTGCTGGCAGCTTGCGCGCGGCCTCATCCTCGAAGGCGGTTCTGAAGGCTGTGCTACAGAACCTGCCGGCGGGCACCACGCATGACATCGCAAATATTGGCGACATCCCGCATTACAACCCAGATACGGACGGGGGCGCAGCGACCAAGCGCCTGATTGGCCAGATTGATGCGGCCAGCGGGCTGGTGTTTGTGACCCCTGAATACAATTATTCCATCCCCGGTGTGTTGAAGAACGCCATAGATTGGGCGTCCCGTCCGGCCTATGCGTCCGTATTCAAGGGCAAGCCCTGTCTGGTCATCACGGTTTCGGCGGGGGCATTGGGCGGCGTTCGCGCGCAGGCGCATTTGAAGTATATTCTGAACGGCATGCTGGCCCATGTTTTTGCAGGGCAGGAAATCGTCATCCCGCACGCGCCCAAACGCCTGATAGATGGCGCATTCACAGATGGCGAAATTCTGGCATTCGTCACGGGCCAACTGAACGACTTTTGCGCGCACATCCCTCAGACAGGGGCCGCTTGACCCGCCCAATCCGCCCGAATTCAAGGATTTGCAAAACTGGCCTGCTCTTGGCAGGGCAGATGCCGAGGGCGCCGCAACGTCGCCCGACGCATGCATCTTGCGCAGACCTGTCGCGGTTTCGAGTGGGTTGCGCAGACCCTAAAGCGCGTTTTCTGAATCGGCAACGATGACCGAGGTTCCCCATCCCTTGCACGCATTGGTCAACGCGATTGGAACAGGCGCATCTGTGTAAAAGCTGTTCATCTGCGCAAGCGAGCCAATCCGTGCAGGGGCGCGGCGTTTGAATTTGGAATGATCCGCAACCAGAACGCTGCGGCGCGATTGCGCCAAGATAGCTTGACTGACGCCGACTTCCTGAATGTCGAAATCCAGCATGTCGCCATCCTCATCAAGTGCGGAACAACTGATCACGGCCAGATCAAACTTGAATTGCTGGATGGCCTGTGTCGTGACGCTGCCCACCAGCCCGCCATCTGCGCGACGCAATAATCCACCAACGACAATGATTTCGCAATGCGGGTTGTCGACAAGGATATTGGCCACATTCAGGTTGTTCGTCAGCACCATGATATCACGATGCCCCGAAAGTGCGCGCGCGACAGCTTCGGTCGTGGTGCCGATGTTCAGAAACAACGAGCACCCGTTGGGAATGTCACGCGCGACCGTGCGCGCAATCGCGGCCTTGCCGTCTTCATTCAGGTCGCGCCGATCCGTATAGCCGATATTGGCCACGGTCGAGGGCAGGATCGCCCCGCCATGCACACGCTGCAGCTTGCCCTGCTCTGCCAGTTCGGACAAATCGCGCCGGATCGTTTGCAGCGTCACATCAAAGTGCTTTGCCAGCCCTTCCACGCTTACACGCCCATCGCGCCGCGCGATGATCTGGATGTCCTGAAGGCGCTCGACCTGAGCCATGCTATCGCTCCGACACTATGCGTTGATTCGCGGTTTATGCGTTTACTGCCCTCAAGCTTCATCTGTTAGAATTTGCGTTTCAAGTGCAATTTCAGAGTGTGCGAAAAAAAGTGATGGAACATAATAGAAACAAAGCGCTTTGAATTTTTCGAATAATAAATAACGAACATATTTGGATAAATATCGAAAAAAACTTGCAGAAATAGTGTGCGTCATCATACCTTTGCAAACACATAAAACTTGCGCTTGGGAGGGCGTATGTCGCAATCCAGAAAAATCGACACTGATGCCGAACCCGTCGTTGATCTGCTGATCATTGGTGGCGGCATCAATGGCTGTGGGATTGCCCGCGATGCGGTCGGGCGTGGGTTGTCGGTCGCGCTGTTCGAAAAAGGCGATCTGGCGGGCGCCACCTCATCGGCTTCGACCAAGCTGTTTCATGGCGGTCTTCGCTACCTTGAATATTTCGAACTGCGCTTGGTCCGCGAAGCATTGATTGAACGTGAAACGCTGCTGCGCGCCATGCCGCATATCTCCTGGCCCATGCGTTTTGTGCTTCCATATCATAAGGATATGCGCTTTGAGAGCGACACGCCCACATCTAAGCTGCTGTCGTTCTTCATGCCGTGGATGCGCGGGCGGCGCCCGGCCTGGCTTATTCGGCTGGGCCTGTTTCTGTATGATAATCTGGGCGGGCGGAAAATTCTGCCGGGCACAGCCACACGCATATTGACCGGCACCGCCGAGGGGGCACCCCTGCAGGACCGCTTTGCAAAAGCCTATGAATATTCCGATTGCTGGGTGGAGGATTCGCGCCTTGTCGTGCTGAATGCGCGCGACGCTGCGGCGCGCGGCGCCCATATCCACACCCGGACCGAGGTTGTATCGGCCAGCGCCGAAAATGGCATCTGGCGGGTCACGGTGAAAACCGAACACGAAACGAAAACGATGCGCGCGAAAATGCTGGTAAATGCCGCCGGCCCGTGGGTCGGGGATGTGATTCATGGCAAGTTGCGCCTGAACAGCCGCGAGAATGTGCGGCTGGTGCGCGGTAGTCATATTGTGACCCGCAAGCTGTATGATCATGACAAATGTTATTTCTTTCAGGGCACAGACGGGCGGATTATCTTCGCCATCCCCTATGAACAGGATTTTACCCTGATCGGCACCACGGACGCGGATCATGACGATCCGTCGCGCGCCCCTGTCTGCACAGAGGAGGAGCGCGACTATCTGTGCGCCTTCGCCAGCCAGTATTTCAAGCGCCCTGTCACATCGCAGGATGTGGTCTGGTCCTATTCCGGGGTGCGGCCACTATATAATGACGGGGCAAGTTCAGCGACGGCGGCGACACGCGACTACACACTGAAGATCGACCGCAGCGCAGGTGCGCCGGTGCTGAATATCTTTGGTGGCAAAATCACCACCTATCGGCGGTTGGCGGAATCCGCACTGGAAAAAATCGGCTCTGTGCTGCCACTGGCAAAGGGGGAATGGACCGCGGGCGTGGCACTTCCGGGGGGCGATTTCGCCCATGATGGCGGCCCGGCACTGGTGGCAGGGCTGAAGCGTGACTACCCGTTCCTGACTGATTTCTGGGCGTGGCGGCTGATGCGCGCCTATGGCACCGAGGCGCGGGAAATTCTGGGCCAGGCAAACGCCGCTGCTGATCTGGGGCAGGATTTTGGCGCCACCCTGACCGAGGCTGAAGTGAAATGGCTGATGAGCCGGGAATATGCCCGCACGCCCGAAGATGTGCTTTGGCGGCGCAGCAAGCTGGGGTTGCGGCTGACCACCGGTCAAGTCGCAATGCTGGACGCATGGATGGCCCGGAATGTGGAACAGGTATTGCGCGCCGCAGAATAACCCGCGCAAGAGGGAGGAATAAATAATGTCGCTTGTATTGGAAGGCGTCACGAAGGTTGTGGAGGGGCAGACGCATATCTACCCGACCGATCTGACGCTGGAGCGCGGCACGATGAATGTGCTGCTTGGCCCCACATTGTCGGGCAAGACAACATTGATGCGGATCATGGCAGGGCTTGATGTGCCTGCGACCGGGCGCGTCATTTGGGAAGGGCAGGACGTCACGGGAATGCGCGTTCAGGACCGCAAGGTGGCGATGGTCTATCAACAGTTCATCAATTACCCGTCGATGACAGTTTATGACAATATCGCATCCCCGATGAAGCTGATGGGGGTGTCACAGGCGGAGCTGGATCGCAAGGTGCGTGAGGCGGCGGAGTTGATGCAACTTACCCCGATGCTGGACCGCAAGCCGCTGGAACTGTCAGGCGGGCAACAACAGCGCTGTGCACTGGCGCGCGCCTTGGTCAAGGATGCGGGGCTGGTGCTGCTGGATGAACCGCTGGCCAATCTGGATTACAAGCTGCGCGAAGAACTGCGCGCCGAGATTCCGCGCATCTTCGAGGAGTCGGGCGCGATTTTTGTCTATGCCACGACGGAACCGGAAGAAGCGCTTTTGCTGGGGGGGAAAGTGGCCACGATGTGGGAAGGCCGCATTACCCAGTTTGGCCCTACCCCACAGGTGTATCGCAGCCCGAAAGACGCCATAACAGCGCGTGTTTTTTCAGACCCGCCAATGAACTTTACCGCCGTGGTGAAAACCGGCAACCAGATCGCGTTTGGCGAGGGGCAGACCGCCCCGGCCCCCGGCGCGCTGGCGGCGTTGCCAGATGGCACCTATACTGCCGGGTTCCGGCCAGATCATTTGCACCTTCGCGCGCAGGGCAATGATGGGTTGCATTTCAAATGCACCCTGAAAGTCACCGAAATCACCGGGTCCGAGACATTCGTGCATCTGGATCACGCGGGCGATTCCTGGGTGGGGTTGATGCATGGCGTGCACCATCTGGAATTCGGCGCACCAATCCAGGTTTGGCTGGATGCCGCGCATGTCTATGTTTTTGCGCAAAACGGGCAGCTTCTGGCACCCGCAACATTTGCGCAAGCAGCCTGAGGGGGGGAGATGGCACAGATAACACTGGATAATCTTGCGCATTCCTATTTGCCCGATCCGAAGGGCGAGGAGGATTACGCGCTAAAGCAACTTGACCATGTCTGGGCAGATGGCGAAGCCTATGCGCTGCTGGGCGCATCTGGTTGCGGCAAGTCCACGCTGCTGAACATCATTTCGGGGCTGCTGGTGCCGTCGCGCGGGCGTATCCTCTTTGGTGACCGCGACGTGACGCGCCAGGACACTGTGGCGCGCAACATTGCGCAGGTGTTCCAGTTCCCGGTTGTCTATGACACCATGACTGTGGGTGACAATCTGGCCTTTCCGCTGCGCAATCGCGGCATGGACCCGGCCTATATTGCTGCGCGCGTCCAAAAAATCGCATCCATGATCGGCATGCAAGACAGCCTGAAGCGCAAGGCGCGCGGGCTGACAGCAGATGCGAAACAGAAGATCAGCCTGGGGCGCGGCATGGTGCGCGAGGATGTGAACGCCATTTTGTTCGATGAACCGCTGACCGTGATTGACCCGCATATGAAATGGGAATTGCGCACGCAGTTGAAGGCACTGCACAATGAATTCGGGCACACGATGATCTATGTGACCCATGACCAGACGGAAGCGCTGACATTTGCCGATAAGGTGGTGGTCATGCATGACGGGCGTGTGGTCCAGCTTGGCACACCGGAAGAATTGTTCGACACACCTGAACATACCTTCGTGGGCTATTTCATCGGCTCGCCGGGGATGAACCTGATTGAGGCAGACGTGTCGGGGAATGTGGCGCATTGCGCGGGCCATACCGTGCCCTTGGGCGGCAGCTACAAGGCGCTGACGGGCCGGGTGCAGATTGGCATTCGCCCGGAATTCGTCACGTTAAGCAGCTGTGATCAGGGCCTGCCGGTGACGATCAAGCGCATAGAAGATGTTGGCCGTCACCAAATTTTGCGCGCCGAATTCGCAGGCAAGCCCATCAATGCGATCCTGCCCGAGGGTATGCCCATTCCCGCAGATGCCAACCGCCTGAAATTCGCGCCCGAACGGATTGGCGTCTATGCTGATGATTGGCGCGTGAAACCCCTTCATGCTGTTGCCACCCCTGACAAAGAGGCCGTCTGATGGACAAGGTTCAAAACAACAAGGCGTGGTTTCTGGTGTTGCCAGTGCTGGTTCTGGTGGCCTTCTCGGCGGTGATACCGCTGATGACCGTCGTCAACTACTCGGTTCAGGATACGTTTGGCAATAACGTGTTCTTCTGGGAGGGGCTGGGCTGGTTTCAGGAAGTCCTGACATCTAAGCAGGTGCATTCGGCCTTTGGGCGGCAGTTGCTATTTTCGGGTATCATTCTGGCCATTCAGGTTCCGCTTGGCATTGCCATCGCGCTGTGTATGCCGAAAAAGGGTTTCTGGGCGTCGGTCTGTCTGGTGCTGATGGCGCTTCCGCTGCTGGTTCCATGGAACGTGGTCGGGACAATCTGGCAAATTCTGGGCCGGTCCGATATTGGGCTGCTGGGGTATGTGCTGGATGCGCTGAACATCAATTTCAACTATTCCCGCAACGCGCTGCATGCATGGATCATTGTTGTGACAATGGATGTCTGGCACTGGACCTCGCTGGTGGCACTGCTTGCCTATGCCGGTCTGCAATCCATACCACAGGCCTATTATCAGGCCGCGAAGATTGATCAGGCCAGCCGCTGGAAAGTGTTCCGGTATATCGAACTGCCCAAGATGCAGGGCGTGTTGCTGATTGCCATTTTGCTGCGCTTCATGGACAGTTTCATGATTTATACCGAACCCTTCGTCGTCACGGGCGGTGGCCCCGGCACAGCGACAAGTTTCCTTTCGATCGATCTGGTGAAAATGGCACTGGGACAGTTTGACCTTGGCCCGGCGGCTGCGTTCTCGATCATGTATTTCCTTGTGATCCTGCTGGTGTCCTGGGTGTTCTACACTGTGATGACCAACCTTGATAAAGCGGAGGGCCGGTAGAATGGCTGTGACAACTGACACATATACCGCCCCCGCGCGCAAGCTTGCGCTGCCGAAGGTGCAGACCCGCCATGTGGTGATGGTGCTTTACCTCGCTTTCATGCTGATCCCGATTTACTGGCTGTTCAAGATGAGCGTGCAAACCAACCGCGAGATCATGGGTGCCTTCACCCTTTGGCCGGAAAGCCCCACACTGGACAATTACCGCACCATTTTGACCGATCGCAGCTGGTATATCGGCTATATCAACTCAATCACCTATGTGGTGATGAACACGGTCCTGTCGCTTGCGGTCGCGCTGCCTGCCGCCTATGCGTTTTCGCGCTACCGTTTTTTGGGTGACAAACATCTGTTCTTCTGGCTGCTGACCAACCGTATGGCCCCGCCTGCTGTCTTTGCGCTGCCGTTCTTCCAGCTGTATTCCTCGGTCGGGTTGTTTGACACCCATATCGCCGTGGCGCTGGCGCATACCCTGTTCAATGTGCCTCTGGCGGTCTGGATTCTTGAAGGCTTCATGCGCGGCGTGCCCAAGGAAATTGACGAGACAGCCTATATCGACGGCTATTCCTTCCCGCGCTTTTTCGTCAAGATCTTCATGCCGCTGATTGCATCGGGCATCGGGGTTGCCGCGTTCTTCTGCTTCATGTTCTCATGGGTGGAACTGCTGCTGTCGCGCACGCTGACGGCGGTGAGTGCACAGCCCATCACCTCGATCATGACGCGCACCGTGGGGGCGTCGGGCATTGACTGGGGCGTTCTGGCGGCCGCTGGTGTGCTGACCATCGTGCCCGGTGCGCTGGTGATCTACTTTGTTCGCAACTACATCGCCAAGGGCTTCGCCCTGGGCCGCGTCTAAGGGGGAAAGACCATGAACCTGAACTGGATGGCATGGACGCAGCCGACCGCAATCTTCTTCATTGTGATTGCCTGCTTGTTGCTGATCTTCACCTTTCTGGCGATCAAATACCCCGAAACCCCGCGCCGCGGAATATTGACAATCGAAACCACCCGCGGGGACCGGCTTTTCATCACGCTACTTGGGTCAGCCTTCATCAACGCAGGTTGGCTGGCCCTAAGCGGCCTGCCGCAGTGGTGGGCACTTGGAATTTGCGCAATCTATGCTGTGGCGGTGTTTCGCTGGGTGTAACTGCGTAAATAGGCGCGTGTCCGGGGCAGTAGAAATGTCACCTCAAACCGGCCCGAACACGCGAGGACGAAACCAAAAGGTTCAATCCATGGGAGGATACACTATGAACCGTCTACTGAAAACATCAACCGCGCTGGCAATGGCGCTTACAGTGATGGGAAGTCCGGCATTTGCTGATATGGACGCCGCCATCGCGTTTCTGGATGAACATATCGGCGAGTTGTCGGCCCTGACACGCGAAGAGCAGGAAGCCGAACTGCAATGGTTCATCGAGGCTGCCCAGCCATTTGCAGGCATGACCATCAATGTCGTGTCGGAAACCATCACCACGCATGAATGGGAAGCCAATGTGCTGGCCCCTGCCTTCAGCGCGATGACCGGCATCAACCTGACACATACGCTGATCGGCGAAGGCGACGTCGTGGAACGTCTGCAAACCCAGATGCAAACCGGCGAGAACGTCTTTGACATGTATATCAATGACGCAGACCTGATCGGCACGCACTGGCGCTACCAGCAGGCGCGCAACCTGACTGACTGGATGGCAGGCGATGGCGCATCGGTGACCAACCCGAACCTTGATCTGGATGATTTCATCGGGCTGGCCTCTGCCACCGGGCCAGATGGCAAGCTCTACCAACTGCCCGTGCAGCAATTCGCCAACCTCTACTGGTTCCGCTATGACTGGTTCAACGATCCCGAAATTCAGGCCGAATTCGAGGCCGAATACGGATACCCGCTGGGCGTTCCGGTGAATTGGTCGGCCTATGAGGACATCGCGGCCTTCTTCACAGGGCGCGAGATCGACGGTCAGACCGTTTATGGTCACATGGATTACGGTCGCCGCGACCCGTCGCTTGGCTGGCGCTTCACGGATGCGTGGCTGTCGATGGCAGGTGCGTCTGATCTTGGCCTTCCCAATGGTGTGCCCGTCGATGAATGGGGCCTGCGCGTCAATGAGAACTTCCAGACGGTTGGCTCTTGCGTGGCGCGTGGCGGGGCGACGAACAGCCCGGCGGCCGTATATTCCATCGAGAAATATGTCGATTGGTTGCAAAACTACGCGCCGCCCGAAGCCAACGGCATGAACTTCTCTGAATCCGGCCCGATCCCGGCGCAGGGCAACATTGCGCAGCAGATCTTCTGGTATACCGCGTTTACCGCTGACATGGTTGCCCCTGACCTGCCGGTGATGAACGAGGACGGCACGCCGAAATGGCGCATGGCTCCAAGCCCGCACGGCACTTACTGGCAAGAGGGCATGAAGGTTGGCTATCAGGATGTAGGCTCTGCCACCATTTTGGAATCGACACCGGTGGACCGCGCGCAGGCCGCATGGCTTTATGCCCAGTTCATCGCGTCGAAAACCGTTGATGTGGCCAAGTCGCATTACGGTCTGACCTTCATCCGCGAATCCACGATCAACCATGACAGCTTCACCGAGCGGGCACCTGCGCTTGGTGGTCTGGTCGAATTCTACCGCTCGCCGGAGCGTGAGAAGTGGACGGATACAGGCTTCAACGTGCCGGATTATCCGCGTCTGGCGCAGCTGTGGTGGCAGAATATCGGGGATGCTTCTTCGGGTGCCCGGACTGCACAGGAAGCCATGAATGCCCTTTGCGACCAGCAGGAAGCCGTTATGGCGCGTCTCGAACGTGCAGGCGTGCAGGGTGAATTCGGCCCGGCGCTGAACGAGCCGCGCGACGAGGCCTACTGGCTCGAGCAGCCCGGTGCGCCTTGGCCGAAGCTGGACGACGAGAAGGGCATGCCCATGACCGTCGCCTATGATGAGCTGATCCGCCGCTGGACGGAATAAGACCCTCCCTGTCGGGGCTGTATGATGATACGGCCCCGGCTGACTTGGGGCGAAGCGGTCCTTGGATTGCTTCGCCTTTTTTCTAGGAATAACAACAGACGGTGAAGGCGGTGTTCACCACCGAAGGGGAGGATGCATTGATGGGTCATATTCTCGCATTGGACCAAGGCACGACATCAAGCCGGGGAATCGTTTTTGACGCGGGCATGCGGATTACTGCCATCGCGCAAGAAGAATTCCCGCAGCATTACCCGCAATCGGGCTGGGTGGAACATGACCCCTCTGACCTTTGGGCATCGACTGCCGCGACGGCGCGGGCCGCGATTGAGAAGGCCGGGTTGCACGCGCGTGACATCGCCGCCATCGGCATCACCAACCAGCGCGAAACCACGCTGGTCTGGGACCGCAAGACTGGCGCGCCCATTCACCGCGCGATTGTCTGGCAAGACCGCCGCACTGCTGATTTCTGCGCGCAACTGCGCGAAGGCGGGCACGAGCCGATGATCACCGCACGCACCGGGCTGCTGGCGGACCCGTATTTCTCTGCGACCAAGCTGAAATATATCCTCGACACGGTTGAGGGTGCGCGCGACCGCGCGAAGCGTGGCGAACTGGCTTTCGGCACCGTTGATAGCTGGCTGATCTGGAACCTGACCGGCGGCAAGGTGCATGCCACCGATGCGACCAATGCCGCGCGCACCATGCTTTACGACATACACAAGGGCCGCTGGAGCCAAACCATTTGCGACCTGTTCGACATTCCGCGTGAAATGCTGCCCGAAGTGCGCGATTGCGCGGCCGATTTCGGGCATACGCGCGCGGACCTGTTCGGGCATGAAATCCCCATTCTCGGTGTGGCGGGGGACCAGCAGGCGGCGACGATCGGGCAAGCCTGCTTCGCGCCGGGGATGCTGAAATCCACCTACGGAACAGGCTGCTTTGCCGTGCTGAACACGGGCGAAACACCTGTTGCGTCGACCAACAAGCTGCTGACCACCATTGCCTATCAGCTTGACGGCACACCCACCTATGCGCTGGAAGGCTCGATCTTCATTGCAGGTGCCGTGGTGCAATGGTTGCGCGACGGGATCAAGATCATCCGCGCGGCGCCTGAAACCCAAGGACTGGCCGAAACGGCTGACCCGTCCCAAGACCTGATCCTTGTGCCGGCCTTCGTGGGCCTTGGCGCGCCTTATTGGAAGCCAGACGCCCGCGGCGCGATTTTTGGCCTGACGCGCAATTCCGGGCCTGCGGAATTTGCCCGCGCGGCGCTGGAATCGGTGGGCTACCAGACGCGTGATTTGCTGGAAGCGATGCAGGCTGATTGGGCGCGCGACGGCGCACAGCCAAGCTTGCGCGTGGATGGGGGGATGGCCGCGAATGATTATGCCATGCAGTTTCTGTCCGACATCATCGGCGCCCCTGTTGACCGGCCGCAAGTGCTGGAAACAACCGCACTGGGCGCGGCATGGCTGGCGGGCATGCGCGCGGGCGTCTGGCCGGGAATGGCGGAATTCGCCAAGGGCTGGGCCATGGAGCGCCAGTTTACCGCCGCAATGGACGCGCCCGCGCGGAGCATGCGCATCGCGCGCTGGAAGCGCGCGGTGCATGCGGTTCTGGGCGTTTGATCGCGCGCCCCGAAGGCCACAACCACAGCGGCACTCGCCCGCTATCACGCTTGATTGTTCTGGACGCATGGGCGCGGGCGTGACTGTCCGGCGCCCCGTATAGCACAGCCCATGACATATTCGTGAAGGCAGGCCCCGCGCCTTGAATGGCCCATAACACCCTACCATTTATATCGGGAATATTTTGGAAATCTGGGGAAAAAGATGTTTGATGCGCGCCAATTGCTTGATCAGGTTATGGGGGGCTTGTCGTCATACCCGCGCGCAGGTGGCGCATTGAAAAATGTTCAGGCCGCGTCATCCGGTGGGACGGGGCAATTGCTGACAGGCGCGCTTGCGGGCGGGGTTCTGGGCATGTTGGCCGGCAACAAGCGCGCGCGCAAATTCGCGGGCAAATCTGCGGGAACCGCGTTGAAACTGGGCGGACTCGCGGCTGTTGCGGCGATTGGCTATACGGCGTGGCAGCGGTCTCGCGGAGCGCCCGACACGTCGCTGCAACTGCCACCTGCCGAAAGTGGCTTTGCCCCCGAACAGGCCCCGAATGGTCAGGATATGTTGGCACGCGGAGTTCTTGTGGCAATGATCCAGGGCGCAAAAGCCGACGGACACATAGACGCCGCAGAACATGCGCGTATTTTCCAGCAGCTTGAGGCCCTGTCGCTGGATGCGCAGGCCAAGGCTTTTGTGATGGATGAGTTGGCGGCCCCGCAGGATATTAACCGCGTGACCGCGTATGCCAACTCACCCGAAGTTGCGGCAGAACTGTATGCAGCTGCCCTGTTGGCCATGGACCCTGACACGCCACAGGAACGCCAGTTTCTGACCCGTCTGCAAACCGCGCTTGGTCTGGACGCCGCGCTTGCCGACCATCTGGAAGCCGCTGTCAAGGCACAGGTGCAGGGATGAACACCTGTGAGGGGCTTTTGGCCCGCTCCCCGCGCTGAACCCGAGGGGGTCATGACAGTTGATCATCGCGCCCAGCCGGATGCCTTGCGCAAAACCGCGCATGACAGCGGGGCCAGCAGCATTACAGGTGTGCTGCGTCATTTGCGGGAAGCTGTCATACAGCGCCCGGAAGGCGACAAAATCGCCCTGCGCCATATTCTGATCGCGCTGGAGCAAAATTCCTTCATCGTTATTGTGCTGGTTTTTTCCCTGCTGATGGTTTCGCCGCTTAGCGCTGTTCCGGGGGCAACGACGCTATTTGGGCTGACCATTGCTTCAATTCTGGCACAGGTGCTTCTGGGCAGGCGGCATGTCTGGCTGCCGGGGGTGTTGTTGAACCGGCTTTTGCCAGTGGCGCGAATACTTCAGGCGCTGCAAT
Organism: Roseinatronobacter sp. NSM; assembly: GCF_052379845.1. Taxonomy (NCBI): domain Bacteria; kingdom Pseudomonadati; phylum Pseudomonadota; class Alphaproteobacteria; order Rhodobacterales; family Paracoccaceae; genus Roseinatronobacter; species Roseinatronobacter sp. NSM. The sequence continues at coordinate 27,148 of NZ_JBQTCF010000039.1, forward strand.
GGCTGGAGAAACCCGCAACCTGGCTGGAACACCGCCTGCACGCGCGCCTTGCCTGGGCGCATGAGCGCCCGGTGGCCATGATGTTGAAAGCGTTGGTTTTCACAGCCGCGCTATGTGCCCCCCTGATGGAGGTGATCCCCGCCAGCGGCACAAGCGTTGGCGCGGCCATCACGCTATTTGCTGCGGGTCTGTTGGCGCGCGATGGCGTTTTCATCCTTCTTGGGGCGTGCCTTGCGGCCATCCTGCCGGTAACGTTGTGGATGGTGATCAGATGACCGAATCCCGTCAGGACAAGGCCGCCCAGCCCCGGCCCTTTGGCCCAATCTTGTTGTTTCGCAAGATACGCACGGGGTATTTGCATCTTGCGGCTGTGTTCGGGTATCACGCGGCCAGCCCGCGCCCTGTTCTGGACTGTGACACGGGCGAAGGGGCCTATAGTGAACTGCTCCGCCTGGACGGGTATGTGGTTGGGCGCATTGATTTCGCGCTGCGCTGCGCGGCTTCACCTGCACATTATGTGTTCAACGGTCAAAAATTTGATGTCCAGACACAGTTCGACGGGGACCTGCGCATGGCCTTTGCATCCTGCAACGGGCAGGAACATGGTGATTTCGACCGGCCAGAGTCCCGGCGCAACGCCATGTGGCGGCGGCTGCATGACGAACACATGCAGCACCCCTTCGCGCTTTTGTTGCATGGCGGCGACCAGATTTACGCCGATGAGGATGTGAAGTCACATCCATTGACCAAGGGGTGGCCCGATGACCTTCCGTCTGAAGTGACTGCTGCGGAAATGCGCGATCTCGAACGCACCCTGCGCCGCGCATTTATCGCACGCTACACACGGCTGTTCGCCTCAAGGGCTTTTGCCGAAATCTGTTGTCAGATCCCGTCATTGGCGATGTGGGATGACCATGATATTTGCGATGGTTGGGGGTCGCTGGAACGCTCGCGCACGCGGTCTGCCATTGGTCAGACGATGTTCGCTGTCGCGCGCGAAATGTTCTTGGTGTTCCAACATGGCGCAACCGAGGGCGACATCCCAAAGCTGTTTTCGGACCCGTCGGGCGAAGCCCTTGGTTGGCATCACCGGTTCCCTGATTTCCAGATCATCGCCCCTGACCTGCGTTCGGAACGGGGGCGACGGCAGGTTATGGGGGCGCGGGGCTGGGCAATGATGGATGTGCTGCGCACGGACCCCGTGGCAAAACATGTGTTTCTGCTTTCCAGCGTGCCGTTATTGGGGCCGCGCCTGTCAATTGTCGAACGGATCATGATGTTGATCCCCTCTATGCAGAAATATGAAGATGACCTGCGCGACCAATGGCAAAGCCGCGCCCATCGCGCAGAATGGCAACGCATGCTGTCATTGTGCCTTGATGTGCTAGAGCACGCGGGGATGACAGTGCTTTCGGGTGAAATTCACTTGGCGACACAAGCGCGCATGAAAGGAAGGGGGCGCGATTTGGTCCAGTTGATCGCCTCTGGTATCGCGCATGACGCGCCACCGCACGGCTACGCGCGCGCCCTGGGCGTTCTTGCCGGGCTGGGCGAAGCCCCGCTGCCTGACCATCCGATCACCATTTCACCCCTGCCGGGGCAGGTGCAGCGTTATGTGGCCGAACGCAATTATCTGGTTTTGCAGCGTCATTCGGGCCAGTGGTCGGCTGAATGGGAATTGGAGCACACAGGCCGCACACCCCCTGTAAGCCTGTAGGCTATCTGTCTTGGTCAGGCTGTTTTGACGCCTGTTCGCGATCTTTTTGAACCAATGTGCCAGCCAGTTTGACGGGGCTTGCCAGAGATGTCCAGATCGCGTTCGACCATGACACGCTCGGCCAACTCCCGCGTCGTCATCTCCCCTTCCACATCGAGATGGCGCGTGCAAATATCGGCGATCTCACCCTTCTTAAAGCTGGAGGGCTTCGCGCCCGCGCCCATTGCTCACGCCGCCGAATAATCGCACACAAATGAGGAACAAACTCGATTTACGAGCGGGCCCGAAAAATGGGGCAGGTGAGCTCGGACGCACATTTCTCCGAGATCGTAAAAATCTCACCTCGGGACAGCGACCACGAACGAAGGCAAACTGATTGTCGCACAAGCGTCAAGCAGGCGGTACCAATGGCGCGGTTATGCCATAGTGGCAAATTACGTTATTTGTGATTTACTTTACTTGACATCACATGGATCAAGCATTACAAATAATCAACAAATCATAAATAACGGATTTTGCCATATGCGAAAAACCATCAGAGAGTATCGCCAGATCTGCAGCGCCGAAGGTGTTGCCCTGCTCGACATCAAGCCGCGCGGCCATCACTACGCCCTCCATTTCGAAAGAGGGTTCCTCATCGCGGGTTCCACACCCTCTGACCATCGCGCGCGGCGATCCGCCACCTGCACGCTTAAAGGAGAATATCATGAACATGCCCCCGCTTTCCCCCGACACCATGACCGCCGCAGACCGCCGTGAGGCCTGGTTCCAGCGTGAACTGATTGGCTATGCGCAGTCCGCCAACAGCGACTACACCACGGCCTGGGACTATGGACACGAACTTCTCGAGCTTCTTGCCTCCCGTTTCCGTGTGATCGAAATGATCCTTGGTGCCGAACAGGTTGCGCCACATCTTTTTGCAATGCTGCATGGCCCTGATGTTGAAGGCGAGACATGGCAGGAAGCCTTCGAAACCTATGATCCGGTTCTGACGCCGCACTGGACCGGTACGCGGCTGATCGACAATGCAGGCATCTACGGCCTCTACGGTGTCACGCCGGCCGACATTCCGTTCGACGCGCGCAAGGCGTGGGTTGATGCAGTGGCACAGCAGCTGGATCAGTTCCGGCAGGTCGCACAGCCCGAAACTCAGGGTGTGATTGCACGGATCATCAACCTCGCGCTTGCGCGCCACGCGCTTGACACTGAGGAAGGCGATGTCGATTTGCAGTCGCTCGCGCTCTTCGGCGGCGTCACAGAAGGTCGGGTCCGGAACATCCTGTCCAGCGGCGAAGGCGGTCTTGAAAAGATCGGCCAGCGCGTGACAGCCATCAGCGCAGCCGCATGGCTGAAGGGCCGCAAGGAGTTCTTTGCCTCGATCTGGCAGCAGCCCGATGATGAAGCGCCCGAGGCACCAAGCCCGGATTTTTCGGACGAGGTGGTCTTTGTCCCGGTTGCTGCCGACGGTAGCCATTTCCATCCCGGTCTTGCGCGCAACGGCAAGTTCAGGGTCGGATCGAAGGAAGAAGATGTTCCCTATGACACGTTTGAGGAGGCTTTGTCTGCCTTGCAGAAGATGGCCACGCCCCGCTGGCGTCGTCCGAATGAGGCTGGCAACTGGGGTATTGTTTCAGGCCGCGACTGGAAGCGCATCGAGCGCCGCCAGTTGATGTCGATGTGATCAGGAGCATGATGATGCGTTATTCTGCCGAAGACCTGCTTTCTGCCCTGCTCGAAGCGGCGCCCCGCCCTACTGTTCAGGCACCGCGCGATGCACGCGGCCTTTACGGACTCGTCGATCACCATGGTGATTTGCGGTATATCGGTTCCACCAGTTCAACCGATCAGACCTTCTACGAACGGATCCACCAGCGGCATCGCACTGGATCCGAGGGAATGAGCCACTACTTCTCGCAGATGTACAACACCGGTCGGATGTGGCGTGATCGCAAGGACGCGCTGACCAGGGCCGATGGTGATATCGCCAAGAAGTTGCGCAACGAGTTCGTCGTCGATCACTGCCGCGCGGTTTGGCTTTCCCTGCCCGACACGGCAGATATCGCGAGGCTGGAGGCTGAGGTACTTTCCCTCGCGCCCGAACACGCCATCGCGTGGAACCGGCGGAAAATGAAGTCCTATGACGAACCGGTCGATCTTGTCGCAGCAACCCTTCATCGCCTTGGCTGGGGTGCGCCACAACTGGCGGCCATCGAACGGCAGCGTCTGCGCTTTCTGGCGGCGCTGTCCGGTCCAACCATGCAAACAAAGTCAAGGCCCAAGCCAGCGCCCGTCCAGCAAACCAATGTGCCGCCGTTCCCGAAAGGTCCGTTCCGCTTCTTCGCACTCGATGTCGAGACCGCGAACAATGACCGCGGCAGCATCTGTCAGATCGGCGTTGCCTGCGTTCGCCCTGACAGTTCCATCGCCACATGGATGACCTATGTCGACCCTCAGGTCGACCATTGGGTCTTTACATATCTGCACGGGATCAGCGCACGAACAGTTCAGGGTGCCCCGACATTTGCCGACGTGCTGCCAATCCTGCAGGAGGCATTGAAGGACGCGACGATCTATCAGCATTCGGGCTTTGATCGCAGCGCGATAGCTGCGGCCTGTGGAAACTGCGGCCTGCCAGAGCCACAGTGGCACTGGCGCGATAGCGTTCAGGTTGCCCGCGCCGCCTGGCCTGAATTGCGGGGCAATGGGGGCCATGGCCTCGCAAGCCTCAAACAGCATCTCGGACTGACATTCGATCACCACGATGCAGGTGAAGATGCGCGTGCCGCCGCCGAAGTGGTCTTGCGCGCCGAGGGCGCTGAGCACGCGGCCTCGCGCAGCATCGTACATGCAGCGCCGATTCCGGAGGCGGACGCTGATGATTTCGATCTGATCGAAAGCTTCGATGACATTGCCGTCGTGTGCGATAAGCCCGCAGTGGCGGAAACTCCCTCAAAGCCCAGCGATCACAATCCGGCATCGCGCATCATCGGCACGGTGGAAATCACGCAGGGGAACATCGACCACAAGCACATCTACCTCAGCAGCGTCTTTGATAAGTTTCCGGCCGATGTAATTGGGGGGACAAATCGCGGAGAAGCTGCACAGCGTGAGCTTGCTGTTCACTGGGGCGCAGGTGATATCGTCATGACGGACCTCGACGGCAAGAAGAAGTTCTTTCGCAAGCGCGGCTGGATCAGGGGGTTCTTCGCGCGCAACCACACCCGCGCCGGTGACATGGTGGCGATAGCGCAGATCGATGCCTATAGCTACCGCCTCTCAATGCACAAACGGGGCTGAAACTCATCAAACCGGGGGGAACTGTCTGTCCATATGGGCGAGCGCAATACACCGCCTATATTGAACCCCGCCAATTCCACTAGGCCCCCAATCGCAAAGCACCAGCCGCATGTCGGCTATACTACGAGACAGGACCACACGAAGATCGGATTACTGTGCTTCATTGCAACCCAAAGGATATGCTATCATCTCACCCTACACTGGACTGGTCATGCGATTTCAAATTTCTGGTTCATTCTCCTCAGGTTTCGACCTCGAGATCACCTCGCGCGTCTCGCGCAGGATATACTTCCCCTCGTCGGCTAGGCCGGCAGTCCGGCACGGCGCAGCCAGGCTTGCATCTTCTCGATCAGGCGCTGACGCTGCTTGATCTGAGCCGGTCGGCGGAGTGGTCGGGGCGGATGGAGTATCCGTGTAATGCGCCGGGTTTTGCGATCGGCGCGGGGGCATGGAT
>NZ_JBQTCF010000040.1:0-30898 GCF_052379845.1 Roseinatronobacter sp. NSM
AGGCGGGCCAGTGCGGGGCTTTTTCTTGCTGGCATTGTCCAGTATTTCTTTTTACCGCTGGACCATGAGTGTTTTCATCCAATCGCTGACACTGTCGCATTTCAGGTCACACAAGCGCACGCAAATTTCCTTTGACGGCAGGCCCGTCGCGCTGTCCGGTCCCAACGGGGCGGGTAAAACGAATGTGCTTGAAGCCGTATCGCTGTTGTCACCCGGTCGCGGCTTGCGGCGTGCCCCCCCTGACGAGCTGTCGCGCAAACCCGACGCGCTGGGGTGGAAAATAACTGCCGAACTCGCAACCCCGAATGGGGCGCGCAATATTCAGACATGGGCAGAACCCGGACAATCCCGACAGGTGCGCATTGATGATAAAGCCGCCCCACAGGTTGCGCTGGCGAGTTTGCTGGGCATGGTCTGGCTGACCCCCGCCATGGACAGGCTTTGGCTGGAAGGGGCCGAAGGACGGCGGCGTTTTCTGGACCGCATGGTGTTGAGTTTTCACCCCGATCACGCCGCGCAGGTTCTGACCTATGAAAAAGCCATGCGCGAACGCAACAGGTTGCTGCGCGACAATGTGGGTGACGGCGCGTGGTATGGCGCGTTGGAAACCCAGATGGCGCAGGCGGGTGCGCAGATCAGTGCAAACCGGCGCGCCGTTATCGCAACACTGGCGGGCCATGCTGACCACACAGGCCCTTTTCCCGTAGCCGACCTGACCCTTGATTGCGCCGCGCCCGATGAGGAAACAGGACTGGCGCGTGCCCTGTCTGACGGCAGGCGTCAGGACATGGCCGCAGGGCGCAGTCTGACAGGCCCCCACCGCGCCGATTTGCGCGCTGTCTGGGCCGCCAAGAACATGGACGCCGCCCAATGTTCCACCGGAGAGCAGAAGGCCATGCTGATTTCACTGATTCTGTCCAATGCACGCGCATTGGCAGCAACTGGCACTGCGCCGCTTTTATTACTGGACGAAGTGGCCGCGCATCTTGACGCGGGCCGCCGCGCCGCGCTTTATGATGCCATCTGCAATTTGCGGGTTCAGGCCTTCATGACGGGAACCGGAAGCGAATTGTTTGTCGACCTTGCAGCGCGTGCGCAGCATTTTTCCGTGACGGACGCAGACGGGCGTTCACACCTGTCAGAAAGCCCCCTATGACCTTGCCTGTTCAACGTGTGACCCTGATTACCCTTGGCGTGGACGACCTGCCACGCGCGCGTGCGTTTTATCAGGCACTGGGCTGGAAACCTGCCGAAGCACAGGAAAGCGTTGCGTTTTACCAGATGAATGGCCTTGCGTTGGGCCTGTTCGGGCGCAAGGAACTGGCCAAGGATCAGGGCCGCGCTGGCGCCACGCTTGGCTCCGGGGCCATGACGCTGGCGCAGAATTTCAATACCACCGCCGATGTGGACGCGGCGTTTGCCGCCGCGCTGGCCGCTGGCGCACACGCCCTGAAACACCCCGAACCCGTATTCTGGGGCGGGTATTCCGGCTATTATGCCGATCCTGACGGCCATGTTTGGGAAGTGGCGCATAACCCGTTCTGGCCCTTGTCAGAGGATGGCACATTGACCCTGCCAGAAGCCCCATGACGATTACCCTTATGGAACTGCTGTTTTACGCGGGCGCGATTGTCATCCTGTTCCTGACACCCGGCCCGGTCTGGCTGGCATTGACCGCGCGCGCCATGTCGGGCGGTGCTGCATCTGCGGCCCCCCTGGCCGTCGGTGTCGCGCTTGGGGACCTGTTCTGGCCCCTTGCCGCCATTTTCGGGCTGTCATGGATACTGACGCTTTATGGCGATCTGCTGGAATTGATGAAATGGGTCGCAGTGGCCATGTTTCTGGTCATGGGCGTGCAGCTGATTCGCCATGCGACTGGCCGCATTGCTGCTGACAGCCGCCTGACACGCCCCGGCCATATGGCAGGGTTTCTGGCGGGGGTGACTGTCATTCTGGCCAATCCGAAAGCGATCTTGTTCTACATGGGCGTGTTGCCAGGCTTCTTTGACCTGACACGCATCACCCCCGCCGATATTGCCGCGATTCTGGCCGTGTCAGCCCTGATTCCAATGCTGGGCAACCTGGGCATGGCGCTGGCAATCGGCAAGGTGCGCGACCTGCTGAAATCCGGCAGGGCGCTGGCACTGACCAACAAGATTGCGGGCGTGCTGATGGTGGGCGTGGCAATCGGCATCGCCGTAACCTGACCGCGCTATCTGCCACGAATGAGGGCTTCCATGCCAATGGGCTGCGGTGTGCCCGCCAGAACACTGCGATAAACGACCAGCGATTCGGCCACCCGCATGATGTAATTGCGCGTTTCTGCGAAGGGCACGCTTTCAACCCATGTGACAAAATCAACAGATGGGTCGCGCGGGTCGCCCAGGCGTTCGATCCACTGGCGTGGTCGGCCCGGTCCGGCGTTATACCCCGCCGCCACCAGCGCCAGCGACGGGCCGAATTCCGCGCGCAATTCATCCAGATACGCCGCGCCAAGACGGGCATTCAGTTCGGGGTTGCGCGTCAGGTCCGCTGGCTCGAACGGGACGCCCAACTTGCGCGCCATCATCTGGCCTGTGCCGGGCAGAACCTGCATCAGGCCGCGCGCATCGGCGGGGCTGACAACGGCGGCGTCAAATTCACTTTCGCGCCGCGCAATCGCCTTGATCAGGTCCATTGGCACATCAAACCCCGCCTGCGCCAGATCGGTGACCGGAAAATACGCGCGCGGCAGCACAATTTCGGATTGCACGGCAATTTTAGCCACATTCAACGCAAAATTGGGTTCCCCCAGCGCCAGCATGAAATCCGCCAAGGCGCCAAGTTGCGCTTCTGTTTCCAGTTGCCGCGCCAGAAACAGCACAAAGCGGCGCGCTTCATGCCATTGCCCGGCGTCGCGCAGCAAAAGCGCAGCTTCCAGAAGGTCGGACTGTGCCAGATCCGTATCGCGCCAATGCGGGTAGTCCGGGCCAGCCAGCAAGGACGCATCCAGCCGCAGGCCCAGCCGGTCCGCCGCAAGCTGGCCGTAATAGCTGCTTTGGTGTTCCGCCGCGAATTCATACGCCGCCTGCGCCGAGATGGGATCATTCAGCGCCTCATGTGCGCGCCCCTCCCAGTATCCGGCACGACCCAGACTGATGGGGCTGTTCACACGCACGCGCAGGGCACGGAAATGACCCAATGCCGTTTCAGGCAAGTCCAGGTGCACCAGCGCAATGAACCCCGCCAGAAATTCCAGATCAACGAAATGCAGCCCGTCATCCAGCCCGTGTGGGGTGGCCAGATCATAGGCGCGCTGATAGTCACCGTCTGACATGGTGGTGCGCACCAAAAACACGCGCCGTGCGCCCCATGCGTCGGCCTGTCCCAGACCTGCGGGATGGCGCGATTGCGCAAGCAACAATTCCCCTGCCCCGTCGGGATTTCCCGCCCGCATGCGGAATTCAAACCTGTCGCGCACCAGACCCGGATCATGCGACAAGGCCCCCGGCACGGCGGCAACCAGTGCATCCACGCCTTGGGCGCGGTCCTGCAAGGCGATGCGCGCGCGCGCCACGCGCTGCTGTTCGTCACTCAGTTGCGCCAGATGGCGCTGTGCCCCTTGCCTGTCGCCCGCCCAAAGCAACATGTCCACGCGCGCCTCGTCCAACGCCCGCAAGGACGGGCCGAAAGCACTGTTCAACTGTGCCTCTGCTTCGGGGGCAAGTGGCATAGTTGCCCAGATGTCGCGCGCCATGTCGCGCGCTTCCTCCGTGCGGTTCAGGTTGCGCAGGGCCAGTGTCAGGGCAATATGCCCTTCCTCAGTCAGGGGGGCGCGGGAGTCGAAAAACGCCAGAATTTCAGTCGGGCTGCGGTCTTGCAGCAGTGCTTCGGCATGGCGCTGAACTGTGTTGACCAAGGGCCAATGGCCGCGTTGTTCCAGGAACGCCACGAATTCGGCAAAATCTCCCTGCCCGTCGCGCAGGGCCTGCCAAGTGATAAGGGTTTGTGCCACATCGCCACTGGTGGCGGCCAGGGACCGGGCCTCGGCCCAGTTCCCCGATGCGGCCTGCGCCAAGGCAAGGGCCAGAATTCCCGCCTCTCTCGATGGGGGGGGGGTGGTTTGCGGCTGCGCAGCGGACCCGGCCAGCGCCAGACACCCTGCCATCATCCAGGCCGAAACACTGGTTTTCCTGCGTATTCTGCCCACTCGCACCATATCAAGAACCTCTTTTCACCTTGAAAATACCCGCCGTTAGTTCTAACCGCCTGTGACACAGTCACAACACACATTTGCGAAAGGCCGGCGTCGGCAGTTAACCGATACCACCAAAACAAGGAGGCGCGCATGCAGATCAGAGGCTCCATTCCGGCACTGGTCACACCGCTGAAGGACGGCGCGCTTGACCTTGACGCGCTGCATGCGCTGGTTGACTGGCAAATTGCTGAAGGGTCACACGGGCTGGTCCCTGTTGGCACCACGGGCGAAAGCCCCACCCTTAGCCATGATGAACATAAACTGGTGATTGAAGAAGTGGTCAAGGCCACTGCCGGGCGCGTGCCCGTTATTGCCGGTGCAGGGTCCAACAACACCCTAGAGGCGATGGGCTTCATGCGTCATGCAGAAGCTGTCGGCGCTGACGCGGCGCTGGTGGTGACACCTTACTACAACAAACCCACGCAAGAAGGGCTGATCGCGCATTTCAAGGCACTGCATGATTGCTGCGACTTGCCGATCATCATCTATAATATTCCCGGCCGGTCCGTCGTGGACATGACGCCCGACACCATGGGCCGCCTTGCGGAATTGCCGCGCATCATCGGGGTCAAGGATGCAACCGGCAAACTGGAACGTGTCAGCTTGCAACGTATGACATGCGGGCGCGATTTCATCCAACTTTCGGGCGAAGATGCCACTGCGCCGGGCTTCAATGCGCAAGGCGGCGTTGGCTGCATTTCCGTGACCGCCAATGTTGCCCCGCGCCTGTGCGCACAGTTTCAGGAAGCCAGCCTTTCGGGCGACCATGCGCGCGCGCTGGAAATCCACGACCAGTTGATGCCGCTGCATGTCGCCATCTTTGCCGAACCCGGTTTGGTGGGGGCCAAATACGGGCTGTCGCGGCTGGGCCATTGCCGCGAAGACGTGCGCCTGCCGCTTCTGGGCCTGACGGATGCGACCAAAATCATGATGGACGCCGCCATGCGCCATGCGGGGCTTATCAACTGATACCCGGCTGAACCTTTTTGCAGACTGCCATATTCTGCCCCTGGTGTGTTCAAGCACACCAGGGGCTTATTCTTGGGCAGCGCCAGAACCATCAGCCAGATCAAAGCTTGCACCAAGGCCCATCCAGCATGTATACATGAGTATGTAGCACAGCAAGACAGGCATGTATACGCAACAGGGGTGGAAGCAATGGACGCACAGACCGGCACATCAACACATGCCCAGCGCGCCCTGATCACCCTGCGCCAACGCATTCTTAGCGGGCAGTTGCCAGGTGGCACCCGCCTGTTCGAAGTTGCGCTGGCCGAAGAACTGGCCATTTCGCGCACGCCCATTCGCGCGGCCCTGTCGCAACTGGCAGAAGAAACTTTGCTGGACCGCGCCAAGGGCGGCGGGTTTGTTGTGCGCAGCTTCAAACTGGCCGATGTTGTCGACACAATCGATTTGCGCGGCGTTCTGGAAGGAACCGCCGCGCGCTATGCAGCAGAACGCGGCGTGGATGCGCCACTGCTGGACCATGCACACAACATCCTGCGCGGAATTGACCGCATCGTACTAGATCAAATTATTGATTTAGATGCATATTCGGCGCTGAACAGTGAATTCCATTCCCTTCTTGCGCGCATGAGTGGCAGCGACATTTTGCAACGTGAAATCGCGCGGGTAACGGCCTTGCCTTTTGCCTCGCCCTCGGCGTTTCTGGATGATCACACGCGCATAGAAGCCCTGCAAAAAACGCTGGGGTCGGCGCAGGACCAGCACCGCGCCATTATCGACGCGATCACACACCGCGAAAGCGGGCGCGCCGAATCACTTGCGCGCGAACATGCCCGCGCAGCGCGCCGAAACGTGGAATACCTGCTTTCGCAAGAAGCCGCCCTGCGCGAGGGGGTGCCCAGTCTGGCGCTTTTGTCCAGCTAACGCCTGCTTTCTGTATACATGAAACTTGAAAACCGCCGTTGCACTTGCGGTTTTGACTTGCATATCGCTGCATATTCTCTAGTTTCATGTATACATCATGCTTCTGGGAGGATTTCAGATGACACAAAGCCTTGCGACCAAAATGGCGGCTGCCGGTAACCCGGTGCAAATGCTGCGCAACTCCAAAATCGGGATGTATGTCTATCCCGTGGTTGCGCCCGAATTTTCCAACTGGCGCGTAGAACAGGAAGCCTGGCGCAAGTCCGCCGTGCTGTTCGACCAAAGCCACCACATGGACGAACTGATTGTCGAAGGGCCGCAGGCAACCGAATTCCTGTCCCATCACGGCATCAACAGCTTTGCCAATTTCGACCTGAACCGCGCGAAACACTACGTCCCTGTCACACCCAATGGCCATGTCATCGGCGACCACATCATTTTCCGCGAGCGTGAAGACAAATACATCCTTGTCGGCCGCGCGCCGACATCAAACTGGCTGATGTTCTGCGCCGCGCATGGCAACTGGAATGTGCGCCTGCGTTACGACCCGCGCAGCCCGTCGCGCCCCGAAGGGGAACGCGTCCTGCGCGAACATTACCGCTTCCAGATTCAGGGACCGGACGCACCGAAAATCTTTGAAAAGATGAATGGTGGCCCGGTTCAGGACATCAAGTTCTTCCATGTTGACTGGATCAATATTGGATCGAAAAAAGTGCAAGCCCTGCGCCACGGTATGTCCGGTGCACCGGGTCTGGAAATCTGGGGTCCGTATAAGGATAAGGATTACATCCACTCCACCATCCTGCAAGCCGCGCGCGATGCAGGCGTCGATCTGGTGCAATGCGGCAGCCGCGCCTATTCCACCAACACACTGGAATCCGGCTGGATTCCATCGCCCCTGCCGGGCATCTACACTGGCGACGGCATGCTGGCCGACTACCGCGACTGGCTGGGTGCTGACAGCTATGAAGCATCCGGCGCGATTGGTGGCAGCTTCGTTTCCGACAATATCGAAGATTACTATGTCAACCCGTTCGAATTGGGATATGACTTCTATATCGGTTGGAAGAAGCCGGATTTCATTGGTAAATCCGCATTGGAAGCGATGAAGGGGTCGGCGTCCAACCGCAAGAAAGTCACGTTCGAATGGAACCGCGAAGACGTGCTGAAAGTCATCGCCTCCGCGTTTGAACAAGGCACGCCCTACAAGTGGATCGATTTTCCGCAGCCGAACTATGCGTCCTCCAGCGCCGATATGGTCATGCATGGCGACAAGATGGTGGGTATGTCCATGTTCAACGGCTACAGCTTCAATGAGCGCTGTGTTCTTAGCCTTGGTGTGGTGGATCAATCGGTTCAGGTTGGTGATGTGCTGACCATGAAATGGGGCGAGCCGGAAACAACGGGCAAAACCTCGACCGAGGCGCATCAGCAGACCGAAATCCGTGTTCGGGTTTCACCCACGCCTTATGCAAGCGAAGCGCGCGAAAACTACGCCGACAGCTGGCGTTCAAAAAGCAGCTGATCTGCCAGACCGGCGCCTTTGGGCGCCGGTCATACCACTTTTGCAAACATGACTGGACTGCGTATGACCCGAATCCTGTTGATACCGGGCCTTATTTGTGATGCCCATGTCTGGAACGCGGCGCTGGCCGCATTGGATGGCCTGCCCGTAACAGTGGCGGATGTTACCCTGCAGACCAGCATTGCCGACATGGCGCGCGACCTGTTGGACCGCCATGATGGCCCCTTGGTGGTTGTCGGCCATTCCATGGGTGGCCGTGTTGCCATGGAAATGGCCCATATCGCCCCTGACCGCATTCGCGCCATGGCATTGTTGAACACCGGCATGCACCCCCGCAAGGATGGCGAAGACGCAAAACGTCAGGCCATGATCGATATGGCCTATGATCGCGGCATGGACGGGCTGGCCAGGGCATGGTTGCCCGGCATGATGGCCGAAGGGCTGACGCCCGATCCCGATGTCATGGACGGGCTGACACGCATGGTCTGCCGCATGACACCTGAAATTCACGAACGCCAGATGCGCGCGCTTCTGGGCCGCCCTGATGCCAGCGCAACAATCGGGGCGTTTGGCGGCCCAATGCTGTTGGTTGTCGGGCGACAAGACCAGTGGTCCCCAATCGCGCAGCACGAAGCGATTGCGCAGCTTTGCCCACAGGCACGGCTGGAAATCGTGGAAGATGCAGGCCATTTCGCACCCGTCGAGCAACCCGCAGCCGTTGCCGGTTTGCTGGCCGGTTGGGTCCGCAGCTTGTCCCCAGACTTACAAAAGGCCACCTGATGACTGATGCAGACCGCATACCAGACACCCCGCTGTTCGACCGCGCGCGCGCGAACGGGGGCTATGCCCTGAACAAGATGGCGATGGGCCTCAGCACGCCTGACGGGCGCGCGGCCTTCATCGCGGATGAAGATGCCTATCTGGACCGCTACGCCCTTACGCCACAACAACGCGCTGCCGTGAAAACCCGCGACTGGGCCGAAATGGTGCGGTTGGGCGGCAACCTGTTCTATATTCTGAAAATTTCAGCGGTAGACCCGACCCCCATTCGTGAAATCGGGGCCGCGCAGGCGGGCATGGGCCTTCAGGAATTTCTGGACACACGATTGGGAAAAGTGACAAATGGCTGAACTGCTTGCCGGGCTGGGCACCAGCCATGTTCCGTCCATCGCCGCGGCGCTGGATAAGGGGTTGCGCAACAGCGACGAATGGAAGCCGTTTTTTGATGGCTATATTCCCGCACAACAGTGGGTTGCAGATCACAAACCCGACATCGCGGTGGTCATCTATAACGACCATGGCAATTCCTTCTTTCTGGACCGCGTACCAACACTGGCGCTTGGCGTGGCCGACACCTACCGCCCGGCAGATGAAGGGTGGGGGCCGCGTCCTGTGCCTGATTTTCAGGGCGCTGATGATTTCGCGTGGCACCTGGCCGATTGCATGGTCGAGGGGCATTTTGACCCGCTGCTTTGCCGCGAACTGGATGTGGACCACGGCTTGCAAGTGCCGATGGAACTGGTTTTTGGCAGGCCGGACGCATGGCCGGTCAAGGTCGTGCCCATTCTGATCAATACAATCCAGTATCCGATTCCAACACCACAACGCATGTGGGATCTGGGGCGCCTGTTGCGCCGCGCCATTGAAAGCTATCCCACGAATGAGAAAGTGCTGGTCATGGGCACAGGCGGGCTGTCGCATCAGTTGCAGGGCGCGCGCGCGGGGTTCATAAACCCGGCTGCCGACCGCGAGTGGATTGCCCATATCGGACCCAATCCCGAACGCTACCGCAACATGACCCGAGAGGAATATGTGCAAGAATTCGGGTCCGAAGGGGCTGAACTTATCATGTGGCTGGTCATGCGCGGGTGCATGGATGAAACCGTCACCACGCTATATGATCATTATTTCGCCCCCGCATCGATGACAGGCGCAGGAATGGTGTTGCTGGAGAATTGCCGCTGATGTTCTTTCTGATGATCTGCGAACACCATAACGGGCCCGCAGCCGCAGCAATGCGCGACACATTGCGCCCGAAACACAGGGAATGGGTGGCATCGGGGGGCAAGGGGTTGGCGGTGGTGCTGACCGGAAGCGCGCTTTGGGACGATGCGGGGCAGGGCATTGGCAATTTCGGCATATTGCAGGCCGATAGCGAAGAGAATGCCCGCGCTTTTGCCGAAGGTGACCCGTTCTTCAGTGGGGGCGTGGTTCAGAACGTCACGCTGACGCGCCTTGCCGACACATTCCGCGCCGACCGCATCATGCCCTTATCCGGGGGCTGACAGGGGACGCCGCATTTCGCAAAACACCAAGGCCCCGAACGCGATGTTCGGGGCCTTGTGCAATGCAGCGGGCGACTGCCGTCACGGGCGCGTTTTTATATCTATCAATGCCGCGCCTTTGCGCGCGCGGATGTGGTCCAGCGCCTTGTTTAGGGCCTGCGCGAATTCCGTATGATCACCCGCGCGAAGGGCCAGCGCGCGCGATGCTTGCGCGACCAGTGTAAAATCGGGGCTGGGCGCAAGGCCCGTCAGCGGCACCTGATTGGCCTTCGCGGCATAGCCGTCAGGGTATAGCCCCACCACTGATTGACGCACCGCGCCCCATTCATTGTTGTTCAGCACCAATATCAGGATGGGCAGGTTCAGCGCCTCTGCAATCTGGTGACAGGCAACAGGGTTGGCGAACATATACGTCCCGTCCCCCATCGTTGCCAGAACCAGCCTGTCGGGCGCTGCCAGCTGCAACCCCATGGCCGCAGGCAGTGACCAGCCCAGCCCCCCTGCGTGGGGTTCCTGAAACCATGCCTGCGCATGCGTCAGGTGCATGGGTGCCATCGGGCAGCCCAGTTCAGAAAAGATGGTTGCATCGTCATCTTGCAACGCATCGGACACCATGCGCGCGATCTGAAGCTTGGTCATGCCGGGTGCATCATCGGGCACTGACGCCGCAAGCGCGGCATTGCGTGCCGTTGCGTTTTTGGCGGCAATCTCGTCGAAACGCGCAGCAACGCCCGGACCGGCAGTATAGGCGCGCAAGGCCTGGTCCAGCGCCAGAATCGCGGCCGCCGTGTCGCTTGATATGGCCATATCAGCGCGGAAATTCCGGATTGGCGTGCGCTGCGACAACGGGTTCGGACCAATCTGGACGACTGTTGCATCTGCACGCGGTTCATGCGCAGCGGGCATCCACGGGGCCAACACATCCAGACAAATGACCAGATCAGCGCGCGCCAGCAAGGGGCCGCCATCAGCAGGGCAGGCCATGGGGTGATCTGTGGCCAAGGCAAGCCGGTTGGCCCAATACTGGCAAACGGGTATCGCCCAATCCCGCACCATCCGGTCAAGCGCCGCAAAACCCTGCGCATCGCCCGCGCCATGTTGCGCGAAGATCACGGGGAATTCGGCCTGCGCGATCAAGCGCGCCAGTTCGGCAATTTCATCAGGGGACGCATGGGCGCCATGCGCGCGCATGCGCGGCGGCAAATCCAGCCCTTCTGACGGGCAGGCTTCGCACAGCACTTCGCGGGGCAGCGACACATATACCGGCCCTTTCGGCGTGGATGACGCGATGGCATGCGCCCTGTCCACCACATCGGGCACCTGTTCGGGGAAGCGCAGTTCATAATCCCATTTGCTGGCTTCGCGCACCAGCGATGACTGGTCGCGCATTTCCTGCCCCCATCCGATGGGCACGGTCCGCGCCCCGAAACGCCCCTGCTCGACAGTCGGCGTGCGGCCGGAAAACAACAAGATGGGCACGTTTTCCACATGGGCATTCAGTGCCCCTATGGCGCAATTGGCCAAGCCCACATCGGTATGGGCTATAACTGCCTGTGCGCGTCCGGTGGCCAGATAATACCCATGCGCCATGCCCATGGCCGCATGTTCATGCGGGATGGTCAGCGCATGCGGCAGCGCCATATCCTTGGCGGTGGCTTCGGCCAGCCCCTCAATAATCGGGGGAAAATCCGTGCCGGAATTGGCAAAGATGTAATCCACCCCAACCGTTTTAAGGCGCGCCAGAAGCGCCGCCCCTGCCGAAACTTGCGGCTTGTCCATGACATCCTCCTCCTGCGGTTGCGGGGCCTGACGCCATGCGGCCCCCTGTCGTTTCAACTGTGGCTCCAGCCCTGCGGCTCAGGCAAGGCCCAGCACGTAGACAACGGCCGGAAGCGTCGCGAAGCTGCACACTGTCGCCACCAACAACCCATATGCACTAAGCTGTCCTTGCCCCGCACGCGCCCCCAAAAGCGGAAAGATCGTTATCATCGGCATGGCAGAAAAAAGCACCGCCCCCACCGCCATTGTCGCCCCCATACCGGGGAAAAGGCCCACAGCCCCCCAGACCGCCATCGGGTGCAAAACCAGCTTGCCCGCCACCATCAGGCCAACAACGGACATGCGCCCCTGTGCGGGCAGGCTGGCCAGCATGCCCCCGATCACCAGCAGCGCCAGCGGCGCGGAAATGCGCGCCAGAAATGCAAGCGTGTCGCGGGCGACATCGGGCAGCGCGACACCGGAAAACGACACAGCCACCCCGACAAGAAGCGCAATCAGCAGCGGGTTGCGCAACATGTCTGTAACGATTTTCTGGCGCGTTTGTCCAACATCGCCCTGACCGGCCAACGCAATCAACACCAAGGCCAGCGGCAGGATCAGGACGTTTTCGACAATCATGCAATGGGCCAGAATAAGCGTTGCCTGCTCCGCACCCATCAACGTTTGGGCAATAGGCAACCCCATGAAACTGCTATTGGCCATGGAAACCGCCAGCCCCACAATCGCCGTCACACTGCGCGAAAGTGCCAGAACATAATGCGCGACCGCCATGCATATCAGCATGGTTGCAAGCGACCCCGCAGCATAGGCCAGCAGAAACCCGGTATCGAAGGCCACCTGTGCGGGCGCACCGGTCAGCGCCAGCAAAATCAGCGCGGGCAGCGCAACGCGAATAACCACCGTTCCCAAAGGTTGCACTGTGGCAGGGTCAAGATAGCGGCTTCGTATGGCCACGAAGCCAAGTCCGATCACTGCGAAAACAGGCAGGAAGATTTCAATCAGGGTCATCGTGGCACAACCTGCGGATCATGTCAGAACAGGGTTTCAATCAGGATTTTGGCGGCAATCACACCCAGAACAACCAGCATTGTCACATCAAACACCTTGGGCGATGTTCTGCGCCCCAGCCATGTGCCCAGCGGCATGAACACGAAAACAATGCCCAAGGCCGCAAACCCCATGACCAGCCTTTCGCCTGTCATGATGCCCACTGACCAAAGCGCGGGTATCTGAACGGCAGTCATCGTCACAAAGAAAATCGACACTGTGCCGATGAACGCCTCCCTCGGCAGGCGCATGGCATTGAGGTAGGTAATCGACGCGGGGGCAGAAATTCCTGTGGCCCCTTGCAGCAAGCCGCCCATGGTTCCCGCCACACCACTATATCTTTCTGCCTGCGCACGGCCCAACACCCAATCCGGTTTGGTCACGCGCAGCGCGATATACCCAAGCACCGCTACGGCAACCATCAACGAGAGCGTTTCCTGTGGCAGCGACGCCAACAAATAAGTGCCCAAAAGGACACCCAGCATCCCGCCGCCCGCAAACAAAACCAGAAACCGCCGCGACAGCGCCTTGTCACGATAGGACCATGCCTGCCATACGTTGCTTAACAAATTCGGAACAACCAGAATCGCTACGGCGGTTTGCACGCCGAACACCATTGTCAGGGCAGGCGCGGCAATGATCGGAACGCCTGCGCCGATTGCGCCCTTCATGACACCACCCAAGGCAACAGCCAGAACCGCCAGCACGATACTTAACACCGCCATCCCCCCCGAAGCCAGCAATTGCGCATAAGATCAACCGCTGGCGCAGTGATTGCAAGCCCGCATACTGACAACAAAACACCCCGATAGTCTATGATGGACGCGATATTATTATGTTTAACTACAGCGCCTTGCTTGATCAACGGAAAATACATAACAAGTTATCATTGCATTTTCCTTATAGCATGGTGCAGGTTTGAATTCTACAACGCAAGGGGGACAGGATGAACACGCGTAATCTTGTTTCAGAAGACATATCCACAGTTTCATTGCCAAATTTGCGGCATCTACGGCTGCTTGATGTGGCAATCAGCGAAAGTTCTTTAACTGCAGCGGCCAATAAGGTGCATATATCGCAGCCCGCAGCATCGCAGGCCGTGGCAAAACTGTCAGAGGTGTTCGGCGCGCGCCTGATTGAACGGTCAGGCAATAACGTGACACCAACCCCCGAAGGCGACATTGTTGTTCAGCGTGCGCGCAGGGCGCTGGAACACCTGCGCGCAAGCGGGCCAAACCTGAAAGGACGAAAACCCGCTGACCGCGCGCAAACAGGCGATGCGCTGGTGCGCTATGCCAGCACAGCGCAACTTCGGGCGGTTTCCGCATTTGCAACATCGGGCAGTTTTGCGGCGGCGGCGCGTAAACTGGGGCAGGCGGAATCCTCGGTGCAGCGGGCGTGCCGTGACATTGAACGCATTATCGGGGTGCCCCTGTTCGAGGGGGGGCAGCGAAAGCGCTCTTTGACGGGGGCAGGACAGCGCCTTGCGGAACAAGCCAGCCTTGCGCTGAACGAAATCACGCTGGCGCAGGCCGAACTGCGCGAACGCGCAGGGGTGTTTGACAGCCATATCGTCATCGGGGCGCTGCCACTGGCGCGCACCCAGCTTGTGCCGCGCGCTGTGGTGAACCTTATGTCGCGCCACCCTGCGGCACGAATCGAAATCGTGGATGGGGCCTATGATGCCTTGGTGCAGCAAATGCGCCTTGGCGCGTGCGACTTCATCATTGGTGCGCTGCGCGGCCAGGATCGGCCAAAGGGCGTGCAGGAACGCCCGCTTTTCAAGGATTCACTGTGCATCGTGGCACGCGCAGGCCATCCGCTGGCGGGGTGCAAAGTGCAAGGGGCCGAACTGGCGCGGTTTCCGTGGATACTGCCCCGCCGCGACGCCCCGGCCCGCCACGTTTTTGAACGGCTTTCTGCCCAGCACGGGCTGGAAGATCCCGGTCGCGGCCATGTGGAAACGGGTTCGCTTGTTGTCGTGCGCGGCTTGCTGATGGAATCTGACGCATTGACGCTTATTTCGCTTAGTCAGATCGATTATGAATACACTCAGGGTTTGTTGGTGCCACTGGATTTCCCACTGGAAGAGGCGCACAGGGTCATTGGAATTACGACGCTTAGCTCCGCCTTGCCCAACCGCCTGCAACAGAATTTCCTTGAGTTTCTTGAAGAATCATCCATGCGCATTGCATCTGGCCGAATCTAGAACTTTGCGTCATGGTTATGACCTTATAGCGAAATCAATGACTATCATGCATCGCTATATTTGAATTCCGCAACTACATATGCATACATCGACATGGTGCCATCGCCCAGATAACTTATCGGGCGTCGCGGCCACAGAGGGAGGAAATCATGAATAACATTTACCGTCTTAAAGGCGCTTTGCGCGCGTCGACTGCGGGTCTTGCACTGGGTGTAGGGCTTATTTCTGCCATTCCAGCCTTGGCGCAGACAGAATTGCGTTTGCATACATTTGTGGGGCCAAGCCACATCATCTACACCAACATTCTGGAACCCCTTGCTGCCGAGATTGAGGCGGAATCGAACGGGGAACTGACGCTGACGCTGTATCCGTCGATGCAACTTGGCGGCGGTGCGCCCGAACTGATCCGTCAGGCACAAGAAGGCACCGTAGACATGGTGTTCAGCTTGCCGGGCTACACATCACCACAATTCCCGCGCACCCAGATGATTGAACTGCCCGGCCTTGCGCAGGACGGCATTGAAACCACAGATCTGATGTGGAACCTTCTGGAAAACGGCTATCTGGACCCCGAATTTGACGGGCTGAAGGTTCTGGCCCTTTGGGCGGCGGATGATGCGGGCATCTACACCCGCGAAAAGCCGGTGCGTTCCATGGATGACATCGCGGGAATGATCCTGCGCTCACCCTCTGCGGCGCAGGCAGGCCAGATTGAGAAAATGGGCGGCACCCCTGTCGCCATGCCCATTACAGAACTGTATCCCCAGCTGGAACGCGGCGTGATTGACGGGGCAATGGTCCCTTTCACCACCATTCTTGATTTCCGGATGCATGAAGTTGCGAATTACTACACCATTCCCGGCCCGATTTTTGGACGCTCGCAATTCACGGTCGTCATGAATGAGGCCAGCTACAACAACCTGAGCGAGGAACATCAGGCCCTTCTGGACCGCCTGACCGGGATCGAGCTTAGCCAGAAGGCAACACAAGCCTATCTGGACCGCGCCGATGAAAGCGTTGAATTCGTGCGCAATGATCCCAGCAAGGAAGTGATCGAACTGTCTGCAGAAGAACAGGCGCGCATCCTTGAAACCCTGTCCCCGATCTATGCACAATGGGTTGAGGAAATGGAAGCGCAGGGCATCGACGGTCGTGCCATGCTGGCCGTTGCCGGCGTCAGCGTAGACTAAGGCAAGCTTATGTTGGCACAGATCGAACGCTGGTTCGAACGGTTCTTGCGGCTTATCGCGTATGCGGGCGGTCTGGTGCTGGTCGGGCTGATGTTTCTGGTGATTTATGAAATCACCATGCGCTACTTCTTTGGTCGCCCCTTCCGGGGCGGCTATGAACTGACCGAACTTGCCATGTCGCTGATCGTTGCCTTTGGCCTGCCCTATACGGCCATTGTGCGCGGACATGTCTCGGTTGATATTTTCGCACGCTGGCTGGACCACCCGTCAATGCGCTGGCTGACTGTGCTGGTGCATCTGACGGGGGCCGCGCTATTGGGTTTTATCGCGTGGCGCGCCTATCTTTATGCAGCCGGAAGCCTGCGCTGGGGCGACATTACGAATATGATGCGCGTGCCCAAACACCCGTTCCAGTTCGCAGTAGCAATATCAGCCGGGCTGTTTTCCATGGTGCTATTGCTGGAAGCGGCCAAGGCACTGGCCGGACAGACTAAAGACAGACAGGACAATTCATGACACCCTTGATGGCCGGGTTAATCGGCTTTGCAGCGCTGTTCGGGCTGCTTGCCATACGCATGCCAATCGGGCTTGCAATGATACTTGTCGGCGCAGGCGGAATTGCGGTGCTGAATTCACCCGCAGCGGCAATGAATGTGCTTGGGGCGTTCCCGTATTCCTATTCGGCAGTTTTCAGCCTTAGCGTTGTGCCCCTGTTCGTGCTGATGGGCGCGTTTGCAACAGTGTCGGGCATGGGCACCGGGCTGTATAAGACCGCCTATTCCTGGGTCGGGCACCGGCGGGGGGGGCTTGCGTCTGCAACGATCCTGTCCTGTGCGGGGTTTGCCGCGCTGTCGGGGTCGTCCATCGCGGCGGCGGCCACTATGGGCAAAGTGTCCTTGCCGGAGATGGAGCGTTACAAATACGACGCAGGGCTTGCCACCGGATCAATTGCGGCGGGCGGGACTTTGGGCATTCTGATTCCCCCGTCCACTGTGTTGATTGTGTATGCCTTGCTGACAGAACAATCCGTGGGCCGGCTGTTTCTGGCGGGGTTCCTGCCGGGTTTGCTGCTGACATTGCTGTTCATCGCCACGGTCATTGTTGTGACTACGCTGAACCCCGCTGCCGGCCCAGTAGGCCCGCGGACACCCATGCGCGAACGCCTGAAGGTTCTTGTCAACTCCGGTGCGCTGATCTTCATTGTAACGATCGTAATCGGCGGTATCTACACAGGTGTCTTTACCGTGGCCGAGGCTGCGTCAGTGGGGGCGTTCCTGACGTTTTTGCATGCGCTATGGTCCGGCAACCTGTCGATCCAGCGGTTCTTCAAGGCGTTGCTGGACACGATCCGCACCACTGCGATGGTGTTCTTCATCCTGATTGGCGCGCATTTCTTCGCACCATTTCTGGCCCTGACCCGCATTCCGATGAACCTTGCAACAGCGATCGGGGAGCTGGCCGTGCCTGCGCTGGCCATCTTGCTGATCATCATTGCCGTCTACATCGTGCTTGGCACCTTCATGGAAGGGTTTGCCATGCTGGTTCTGACAGTGCCCATTGTGCTGCCTATCATCACAACGCTGGGCTATGACCCCATCTGGTTTGGCATTATCATGGTTGTCGTGGTGGAAATGGGGCTGATAAGCCCGCCAGTGGGGATGAATGTGTTTGTCGTCAAAGGCGTGGCCCAGCATGTGCCCTTGGGCAAAATTTATCGCGGGATCATCCCGTTCTGGATTGCGATGGCAGTTTGTGTGTTCCTGCTGATCCTGTTCCCGGACATTGCACTATATCTGCCCAACACAATGATGGGCCGGGGCTGACAGGTCTGCCAAGCACGTGATTTATGTGTACATTTCTGCCGGTTTTCTTGTGGTTTGGGGTTGATCGCATCATCTAATAGTGCATCTTGTATACATATTTGGACTGAAGAAGGTCCAGCAATGACCGGCCTACGGGCCGGTCAGAAGGGGGAAGGGCCAGCGCAAACTGCCCCCGACCGCCTGAAGAAAGAAGTGCCATGTTTCAGGGAGGAGCAAACATGAAACGCAGATCACTGATGACAACAGTTGCCGCTTTGGCGGTGGTTATGGGTAGTCTTGGGGCTGCATCTGCCCAGGATATTATAAAGTTTGGGGCAGCGGCGCCAAAAACCGGCCCGCTTGCAGGTGGTGCAGATGTCACACATTGGCCCGCTGTGCGCCTGTGGGTGCATCAGACAAACGAGGCAGGCGGCTTGCAGCTTGCTGATGGTCCAGCACTGATTGAACTGATCGAATACGACGACCAGACCAACCCGCAACAGGCCATTCAGGCCGCGCAACGTCTGGCAACACAGGACCGTGTGGATTTCATGGTCGCGCCCTATTCAACAGGTCTGAACCTTGCTGCGGCGCCGATCTTCAGCCAGCTTGGCTATCCGCAGATCACCGGCACCAATGTGACCAACCAACAACCCGAACTGTCGGCGCAATTCCCCGGCATGTTCTTCGTGCTGGGCCGCACAGGTGTCATGGCCGAAGATACCGCCCAGGTGCTGGTAGACCTGCGCGAATCCGGTGACATTGGCAACCGCGTCGCCCTGGTCAATGTGGCCGATGCTTTCGGCATTGAAATGGCCGGTATTTCCCGCGCTGTTCTGGAAGATAACGGGTTCGAGATTGTCTATCAGACATCCTACCCGCTGGGCACGCAGGATATTGCGCCCATCATCGACGGGGCCAAGGCCGCCAACCCTGACGCATTTATCGCATGGTCCTATCCCGGCGATACATTCGCGCTGACCGATCAGTCCATCGTGCAGGATTTCTCGCCGTCAGTATTCTTTACGGCTGTCGCAACCGCGTTTCCATCCTATTACGGGCGCTTTGGCCAACAGGCCGAAGGCGTCATGGGCATGGGCGGTGTGAACCCTGATGACCCCGCTTTTGCGGCCTTCGCGGCGGCGCATCAGGACCTGAACGGACAAGGACCGGATTTCTGGGCATCTGCATCAACCTATGCGACCCTTGAAATTCTGGGCCAGGCCATCGAGGCGACAGGGTCCAAAGACCGCGCTGTGGTCATGGAATACCTGCAGGACAATTCCAACACATATGAAACGGTGCTTGGCCCTGTGCAGTTCAACGACATGAACGACAATGAACGCTACTGGACTGTCGGCCAGTGGCAGGACGGCGTTTTCCGCGGGGTTGCTGCGCGCGGGCGTGACGGGGTGTCCGATGTCATCCTGAAAGACGGCTGGGACTGATAGACCAGCCCACGCGGCGGGGGCGCCAATGCGCGCCCCTTGCCCCCCCTGCCTGACACGTCGTGAATGGAACAAGAATGTTTTTCATCCTGATAACCGGCCTGTTGCTGGGCGGAACCTATGCGTTGATCGCGATGGGCCTGAACCTGCAATATGGCGTCGCCCGCATCATGAATCTGGCCAATGGCGAAATGCTGGTTGCCGGGGGATTTGCCGCGTTCTGGGTCTATACTGCCGGTCAGGTCAGCCCGATTGCCGCGCTGATTGTGGTGGCACCTGTGGCGTTTGTGGTGAACTGGCTGATTTACCGGATCATGCTGCGCCCGCTGGTCAAGCGTGCCAAATCGCGCGGCGCGCTGGAAGTTGACAGCATTCTGGCCACGTTCGGCCTGTCCTTCGCGCTGGTCGGCATCATGAGCTGGATGTTCGGCGGCGGGTATTTCAACTATTCCTACCTTGCGCAACGGGTTGATATTTTCGGGTCTTCCTACGGGCAGAACCGCGTTGTTGCCTTCAGCATCGCGTCCCTTATCGCGGCGGGGCTGTGGCTGTGGCTAAGTTACACACGCGCCGGTCTGCGCATGCGCGCCGTCGCAGTCAGCCCGGAGTCCGCGCGGCTGGTGGGCATTGATGTCACCGCAGTATCGGCACTGGCTTTCGGGTTGGGGGGCGCGGTCACTGCAACCGGCGGGGCGCTGATTTCAATGTTCTTCACACTGGATGCATCCGTGGGGGTGTTGTTCACCATGAAGGCCCTGATCATCGTCATCATGGGCGGTGTGGGCGATATTCGCGGCACAATCGTGGCTGCACTTATTCTGGGGATCGCCGAAACCTTCGTGGCGCGCGTGATTGACCCCGGCCTGACGCTGGCGGCGGCCTATGTGCTGTTTCTGGGCGTGCTGCTGTTCCGCCCCCAGGGCCTGTTCGGAAAGAAACCAACATGAGCATGCGCGAAATCCGAAACCTGATCCTGTCCGCGCTGGCCTTCGGGGTGGTGGCATTGCTGCCCTTCTATGACACAGGCTATATTCTGTCGATTGCCACAACTATGGCCATGTTTACGGTGCTGGCAACCAGCTGGGCGCTGTTTTCCGGCCCTACGCATTACATCTCTCTGGCGACAGCGGCGTTCTTCGGGCTTGGCACTTTTGTAACGGGTTACGGGTTTCAGACCATGCCCTATTGGTCGCTTCCCGTGATTGCGGCTGTACTGGGCGCGGGGCTGGCGGGGCTGGTCGGTATGGTCACGCTGCGCCTGTCGGGGGTGTATTTCGTCATCTTCACACTGGGCCTTGCGGAACTGGTGCGCCAGTTGGTCACATGGGTGCAAAACCGCACAGGCCAGCGCGGCATGTATGTTCTGACATCCATCACCGAAAGTCACATCTACTGGCAGTTGCTGGGCATGGCCGCATTGGTGTTTCTGGTGGGCTGGCTGATCGGTCGCTCGCGGCTGGGGTTTGCGCTGCGCATCATCGGCAATGACGAAACCGTGGCCAAACATTCGGGCATCAACACGGCACTCGCCAAGGTGCTGTTGTTCATGGTGTCGGGCGCTGCGGCGGCGGCCGTGGGGGCCATGCTGGCGCCACGCTACATCTATATCGAACCATCCACAGCCTTTGCGCCGATCCTGTCCTTTCAGGTGGTGATCATGGCGCTTCTGGGGGGGACGGGGCGTTTGTGGGGGCCGCTGGCGGGGGTCATTCCGTTTACGCTGCTGTGGGAGTTCATTTCCCGCCACGCCCCCAACCAAACGCTGTTGCTGCTGGGTCTGGCATTTTTGCTGATCGTTTATGTATTGCCGGGCGGGGTTGTCGGCCTTCAGGCGCGGCTAAAGCACCGCTTCGGGCAAGGGGGGCAGTAAATGGCACGCGTTGTTCTGGAAGTGCGCAATGTGACCAAGCGATTCGGCGGGCTGGTTGCCGTGAATGACATGAATTTTGATGTGACCGAGCATGAGGTTCTGGGCATCATCGGCCCCAACGGGTCCGGCAAGTCAACGATGATCAACATGATTTCGGGGACATTTCCGCCCAGCGCGGGCATGATCCGGCTGAATGGGCAGGACGTGGCGGGCAAACCTGCGCATCGCATTGCGCAAATGGGGGTTGCGCGCACCTTCCAACTGGTGCGCCTGCTGCCGGAACTGACGGTTATTGAAAATGTCGTGGCGGGTGCCGCATTCGGCCATCGCCGCCGCTGGAAGGCGGAAGCCGAGCGCTATGCCCGCACCCTTCTGGAACGTGTGGGCCTTGGGGCCGTCATGCACGTGCCGGTGTCGTCGCTGACCTATATCAACACCAAACGGGTGGAACTGGCGCGCGCGCTGGCCTGCGAACCCGAAGTGCTGTTGCTGGATGAATGGCTGGCCGGGTTGAACCCCACCGAATTGCAAACCGGGATAGACCTGATCCGGTCCTTGCGCGACGACGGGCGCACCGTCATTCTGGTGGAACATGTGATGGACGCCATCCGCAGCTTGTGCGACCGCTGCGTGGTCATGTCATCTGGCACCAAAATCGCCGAAGGCACACCCGCCGATGTCTTGTCGGATGCCGATGTCATCCGCGCCTATCTGGGGGCTGATGAAGATGCTTGAACTGCATGGCCTAAATGTCACCTATGGCAAACACCGCGCGCTGGACGGGGTAAGCTTAAGCACGAAACCGGGCGAAATTGTCGTCATTCTGGGCGCGAATGGGGCGGGCAAATCCACGGTTCTGAAATCCATCGCAGGCATTTGCGAAGGGCGCGTCACCGGCACCATGTCCATGAACGGCGAGGCACTGCTGGGCCTGCCCCCGCATAAGGTGGTGGAACGCGGGGTGGCGCTGGTGCCCGAAGGGCGCGGCGTGTTTGGCGACCTGAGCGTGCGCGAAAACCTGATGCTAGGCGCAAACCCCAACCGCGCCCGCGAAGATGCGCAGGCCAATTACGACCGCCTGATCGACCTGTTCCCCAAACTGGCCGAACGCGCGGGGCAAACTGTGCGCACCATGTCCGGCGGCGAACAGCAGATGGTCGCCATTGGCCGCGCGATGATGTCAAACCCGACAATCCTGATGCTGGACGAACCCTCGTTGGGTTTGTCGCCGCTATTGTCCAAGGAATTGTTCCAGAACCTGAAGGCCGTGCGCGAAGCGGGGCTTGGCATTTTGCTGGTGGAACAGAATGCCCGCCTTAGCCTTGGAATTGCCGATCGGGGCTATTTGCTGGAAAATGGCGAAATCCTGCGCGAAGATCGCGCCGATGTGCTGCGCAATGACCCGGCGGTGCAGGCGGCCTATCTGGGCGGTGGCGCGTCCAAAGCCGCACCTGCCCAAGCGGCCAAATCCGCCCCCCCCACCGCACATGTCACGCCCCCCGTGGTGACGGTCCGGCAAAAAGCGGCAAGCACGCAATCGGCGGCGCAGGTGTCGGGGCTGGATATCAACGCGCTGGTGTCACGCGCCGCGCAGCAATCGCAACCCGCGCGCCATGCCCCCGTCAGCCCGGCCAGCATGCCCGCGAAAACCCGCAGCGCGACTGCCGACAAATCCACATCTGATACCCTGCGCAAACTGCTGTCCCAGTTGGAGGACGCCGCGCGCGCTGCACGTATGCCCGAAACCGTCACGCAAACCCCGCTTCCGCCGCTGCGCCCTGCATCGCGCCTGTCGTCCATGGCGGCGCGCAGCACAGCTGCGACCCCTGCCGCTGCGGTGTCGCGCCCCGACCACCACAGCCCTGCGCCGGGCGGCAAGGTAGAGATCTACCGCCGCCGCCCGGGATCATCACAATTCGACCGCTCGGAGAGATAACATGCTTGATGCAAAACACCCCAAAACCCTGCGCGGAATGTATATCGGTGGCCAATGGGTCAAGGCCGCGCGTAACTTCGCTGACCTGAACCCCAATGACGCCAGCCTGTGGGCCGAAGCGCCTGACGGCACGCGCGCCGATGCCCGCGCCGCGATTGACGCTGCGCATAAGGCATTCCCCGACTGGGCCGCCACCAAATACACCGACCGCGCCAAAATGATGCACCGCATTGCAGATGTGTTTGAACGCCGCGCCCCCGATTTCATCGCCGCCATTCAGGCCGAAGGGGGCGGGTGGTATGGCAAAGGCGCGTTTGAGGCGCATTACATCCCCGAAGTGTTCCGTTCGGCAAGCGCAATCCTTTATGCTGCATCAGGCGAAATCATGCCCAGCGAATACGGCAAACTGTCTACCGCGCAGCGTGTCCCCATGGGCGTGATTTCCGTGATCAGCCCATGGAACTTTCCCGGCATTCTGACCGCACGCGGCTTTGCCTTCGCGCTGGCATCCGGCAACACGATTGTTCTGAAACCGTCCGAGGATACGCCCTATCTTGGTGGCCTGTTCTTCGCCGAGGTGCTGGACGAAGCAGGCATTCCCGCAGGCGTGTTCAACGTCATCACCTGTTCGCGCGAGACGGTCGCGGAAATGGGCGACGAGATGATCGAAAACCCGCTGGTCAAGGGCGTGTCCTTCACCGGCTCCACGCCTGTGGGTCGCGCGATTGCCGCGAAATCCGGCGCGCATCTGAAAAAATGCTGTGTGGAACTGGGCGGCAAGGACAGCCTGATCGTGCTGGAAGATGCCGATATGGAACGCGCCACGCAGGCCGCGAATTTCGGCAGCTTCATGCATCAGGGCCAGATCTGCATGAGCGTCGAAAAAGTGCTGGTGCATGAAAGCATTTTCCCCGAGTTTCTGGAGAAATTCGCAGCACGCGCCGCAAAACTGAAAGTGGGCGACACCGCCGACAAGTCCAATGTCATTGGCCCGCTGATCAATGACCGGCAGGTGGCGCGCGTCAAGGCGCAGCTGGATGATGCGATTGCGAAGGGCGCGCAGGTTGTTGTCGGCGGGGGCGTGAATGGCCGTTTCGTCGAACCTACCATCCTGACCGGCGTAACCCCTGACATGCTGATCTATCAGGACGAAACCTTCGGGCCGGTTGTGCCGGTCATCCCGTTTCGCACCGATGAAGAAGCCATCGCCATCAATAATGACACCGAATACGGCCTGTCCGCAGGTGTGTTCACCAACGACGAAGCCCGCGCCCTGTCCATTGCGCGGCGGCTGGAAACGGGCATGTGCCATGTGAACTGTTCATCCGTGAATGATGAACCGCATGTGCCTTTTGGCGGGTCCAAGGCGTCGGGGCTGGGGCGGCATGGCGGGCGCTGGTCGGTGGAAACATTTACTGAAACGCGCTGGATCACGCTGGACCGTGGCGGCCGTCCCTTCCCGCCGGTGTTCTGATATGACAGCCGCATTGCCCCCCCTTGCCAAGGTGCCGCCCCTGCTGCTTGCGGGCAAGCGGGTGGTGGTGCTTGGGTCCGGCAGCGGTTTGGGGCGGGCCGTGGCGTTGCACGCGGAACATGCCGGTGCCGAAGTGCTGGGCGTGGATGACCGCAAGGTGTTTGACGGGCTTGCCGCGCTGTATCATGCAGACCTGCACGACCCTGCAGCCCTTGATGCTGCCGCACATGCCCTGCCTGACGGGATTGACGGCTTGGCCCTTCTGCCAGACCCCGGAACCGGCGGGCCGGAACAGACGCTGGCCCGCAAGCTTCTGGCACCGCGCCATCTGGCGCAGGCGCTTTTGCCGAAACTGGCCCATGGCGCAGCCCTGCTGGCCTGCGCCGCGCCCCCGCATGCGACATGGCAGGCACAGCTTGGCGAAACGCGCGCAGCCATGGCGCTGCGCTGGGATGATCTGGGCGGCTTTGTAACGCGCTGGGGGCTTCTGGCCGAACCCGACCGCGCGGGCCGCACAGCAGGCTGGGCCATGCAGGCATGGGTCATGGCGCAGCGCAATCGCTGGGCAGATCGCGCCATCCGCGTGAACACGCTGACCCCTGCCAGCCATGACGGGCGCTTGCCGCCGGACATCGTGGCCGAAAGCGGGCAGGACGCCGCATCAGGCACCAATACCGCCGCATGCACGGCACTATTTCTGATGTCGGACCTGTCACAGGGCCTGACAGGGGCCAATCTGGCCGCAGACGGGGGGCTTAGTGCCCGAATAATGACCAGCCTGCACGGGCTTTGACATAAGCGACGCTGGCGAGAGAGGACCAACAGGATGACAACTATTTTCTGGATCATCGTACTGATCGTGGTGGCGGCGGCGCTGGTTGCGCTGGCCGCTGCCTTCTATGAACGCGCCAGCAACGCGGTCAGTCTGGTGCGCACCGGCATTGGCGGGCGGCGTGTTGTAATCGAAGGGGGCGTGCTGTCGCTGCCGTGGTTTCACGAAGTGGCGCGCGTCAATATGCAGTCCATCCGGCTGGATGTGCAGCGCACGGGCGAACATGCCCTGATCACGCGCGACAGGCTGCGTATTGATGTGGGCGCGGAATTCTACTTGTCGGTGCCCCCCGAAGATGCGGCTGTGGCCCGCGCGGCCCAGGCCCTTGGCCGCCGCAGTTTCCAGCCCGAAGAACTGCGCGCCCTTGTCGAAGGGATGTTCATTGACGCCATGCGCGCTGTGGCCGCGCGTTCCAGCATGGATGACCTGCACGAAGCGCGCGCGGAATTCGCAAGTGCCATCCGTGATGCCATTGCCCCGCATGTCACGCGCTATGGCCTGCAACTGGACGCGGTTGCGCTGACCGCGCTGGACCAGACACCTTTTGCGGCGCTGGACGAAAACAACGCTTTCAACGCCGAAGGGTTGCGCAAACTGACACAGGTGATCGCGCAGTCCAAACGCGACCGCGCCGAGATTGAGGGCGAAACCCGGGTTAGCGTGCGCCGCGCCGCCATGGAAGCCGCGCGCCGCCAATTGGATATTGATCTGGAAGAACGCCGCGCCGAAATTGCACAGGCCCAACAGGTCGAAGCGCTGATGTCCGCCCAGATTGCCGATGTCGCGCGCGCGAAAGCGCAGGCCGAACGCGCAGCCGCCGAAGCGCGCATCCAGATGGAACAAGGCATTCGCGCCGCCGACATTGCCCGCGAACAGGCCATCCGCGAGGCAGAGATTACCCGCGCCCGCGCGCTGGAAATGGCAGAACAGGATCGCGCGGTGATGGTAGCCAACAAAAGTCAGGAAGAAAGCCGCGCCATGGCCGAGGCTGATCTGGCCCGCGCCGAGGCAGTGCGCGCACAGGAAGCCGTGGAAACCGCCCGCGCCGAGGCCGAGGCCCATCGTCGCCGCGTTCTGTCGCTGATCGCCGCAGAAGCAGATGCCGAAGCCGCAGCGCGCCGCAGCGAGATTGCCGCCGCCACCAACCGCAAAACCGCCGCCGACCGGCTGGAAACTGCAGATCTGGACGCACAGGCCCATCTGAAGCAGCGCCACGCCGAAACGACGGCACTGGAAGCGCGCATCAGGGCCGAGAACAGCAGATCCCCGGAATCGCTGGCGCATGAGGCCGAGTTGGCGCGACTGGAAGCCATGCCCAAAATCGTGGCCGAAATGGTCAAACCCGCCGAGAAGATCGGCAATATCAACGTCACGCAAGTGGGGTCTGTCGAAGGGTCGCGCGGGGCCGTGTTGCAAGCGCTGGAATCGGTTCTGGAACAGACTGTCCATGCACCGGGGCTGAACCGCCTGCTGGAACGGGTGCAAGACGATATACGCTATGATGACACGCGCCGCCGCAAGCGTGCGCAAGACGACTAATTGGACCGCCAGCTGGCAGGGGGGGACGCGATGGATGGCACTGTGTCAAACCGCCAAGGCGCGCGCACGCACGCCCTGCGCGCGCAAATCGCCCTGCGCCAGCGCATTCTGAACGGGGACTATTCCGGCGGAACGCGCCTGTATGAAGTGTCGCTTGCCGAAGAACTGGCCGTTTCGCGCACCCCGGTCCGCGAAGCCCTGTCGCGGCTTGCCGAAGAAGGGTTGTTGGTGCGCACAAGGTCCGGCGGGTTTGTCGTGCGCAGCTTTGCCGTGGCCGATGTGCTTGACATGATCGAACTGCGCGGCGTGCTGGAAGGCACTGCCGCGCGACTGGCCGCAGAACGTGGCCCATGCCCCGAACAGATGGCAAAAATCAGATGCTTGTTGGGGCAGTTGGATTGCTGTTTTCATGCAAACCCGGAAGACACCGATCTTGACAGCTATTCACAACTGAATGACGCCTTTCATCTGGCATTGGCAAAGCTGGCGGGCAGCAAGGTTCTGGAGGAAGAAATCGCGCGAGTTGTGCGGCTGCCTTTTGCCGCGCCGTCCGCATTCCTGCCCTACAAGACGCAGATAGAAGCGCTTGTCTCCACACTTGCGCCCGCCCATGCGCAGCACCACGCCATGATCGAAGCGATCAGCGCCCGCCAAGGCAGCCGCGCCGAAGCATTGGCACGCGAACACACTGGCGCGGCGCGCGCCAATGTCCAGCAGATTTTCGCGGTGCACACGGCCCAAGGCCCCCAACTTGCGGCGCTGGGGCTGGTGATTGGGTAACACTGGCGTGTATACATGAAACTTATGTTTCAGCCTTAAAATTGATTTTTATTGCTATTCCACTATATCTATGTATTCATCAACGCATCTTGCGGGGAGGGGACGATAGTGAATACCAATCAAGCGACACCGGCATCAGACGATATTCTTGACAACTGGTCAATCGAGGTGATGCCGCGCACAGCCGCCAAAGTGCCGGATTTCCGCGCATTGCTGCCCACTGGCACGCGCGTTTATATTGCGCATATCGACGGCACACCCATTGGCGAAATGATCGACACAGCCCGCCGCCTGCAGGGCGAAGGGTTCGCTGTCATGCCGCATTTTCCCGCGCGGTCCATCCCCGACTTGGCCACGCTGAAGGATTGGCTTGACCAGTATCGTTCAGAAGCGGGCGTCAATCAGGCGCTGGTGCTGGCGGGGGGTATTCCCAAACCGGCAGGGGCGTTCGCCTCCTCCATGGACTTGTTGCAAACCGGCGCGTTTCAGGACGCGGGCTATACCCGCCTGCATGTCGCTGGCCACCCCGAAGGCAACCGCGATATTGACGCAGATGGCGGGCATGAACAAACCGACGCCGCCCTGCGCTGGAAACAAGCCTATGCCCGTGACACCGGCGTTGACATGGCCATCATCACCCAATTTGCATTCGAGGGGCAGCCCGTTTTTGACTGGATCGCACGACTGCGTGCGCAAGACATCACCCTTCCCGTGCATGTCGGGCTGGCCGGACCGGCAAAATTGCAGACCTTGATCAAATTTGCCATTGCCTGCGGTGTCGGCCCGTCGCTGAATGTGCTGAAAAAACGCGCCCGCGACCTTAGCAAACTTCTGGTGCCCTATACCCCCGACCAGATGTTGCAGGAATTGCGCGATGCACGCATCAGTCAACCTGCGAACATGCCCGATCAGGTGCATTTCTTCCCGCTTGGGGGAATAAAGACCTGTGCGGAATGGGCGCATCAGCAAAACGCGGGCCGATTGCGCCGCGTTGTCGGTTAATGCGCCCGCATCCGCTGGCATAGAACAAACGATTTGGAAACGCAGATGGTAAAACTCGACAAAGGGCGCGTTGTAAAAGCGCCCGACAGCTTCTTCATTGATGGCGCATGGACCGCCCCGCAAAGCGAGCGCAAGCTTGATGTCATCTCGCCGGTGACCGAAGAAAAACTGTTCAGCTATCCCGAAGCGACGGCGGCCGATATGGACCGCGCCGTTACCGCTGCGCGCCGCGCCTTTGATGACGGGCCATGGCCGCGCATGCCTGCGCAGGAACGCGCAAGTTATCTGCGCCGCGTGGGCAGCCTGATTACCGCGCGGCTGGATGAAATTGCATGGGCCTGGACAACCCAGGTCGGTGCACCCATCAGCCTGACGCGCAAACTGGTTCCGCAAAATGCCACGCTGTTCAACCATTATGCAGACCTGATCGAAAGCTACGCTTTTACCGATATCCGCCACCGTGATGATGGCGGCGAAGTGCGTGTGTTGCGCGAACCTGTGGGGGTTTGTGCGGCCATTTCGCCATGGAATGCCCCCATGGTCCTGTTGTCGTATAAAATTGCTGCTGGGCTGGCCGCGGGCTGCACCATGGTGGCCAAACCGTCCCCCGAAACCCCGTTGGAGGCGTATATTCTGGCCGAATGTATTGAACAGGCGGGCTTGCCGCGCGGGGTGTTCAACCTTGTGCCCGCGGGGCGCGAGGCGGGCGACCATCTGATCCGGCACCGCGATGTCGAGAAAGTGGCCTTCACCGGATCAACCGCTGTGGGCAAGCATATCATGCGGGTGTGTTCCGACCGGCTGGCGCGGGTGTCGCTGGAACTTGGCGGCAAATCGGCAGCCGTGCTGTTGCCCGATGCCGATTTCGCCAAGGCAATGCCCAGCCTGATGGTCTATTCCATGCCCATAACAGGGCAGGTCTGCTTTTCGCTGACACGCCTTCTGGTGCCAGAAGCGCGCAAGCGCGAATTTCTGGACATGTTCCTGCCCGCCGTTCAGGCGCTGAAACTGGGTGATCCCGCCGACCCTGCCACGCAAATGGGGCCGCTGGCCATGGGCCGGCAGCGCGAACGGGTTGAAGGGTATATCGCCGCCGGGCGGGCTGGCGGGGCGACATTGGCCTGTGGTGGCGGGCGCCCGCGCGGGTTTGACAAGGGGTTCTATGTCGAACCCACAGTATTTACGGATGTCACCCCCGACATGGCCATTGCACAGGAAGAAATCTTCGGGCCTGTCGTGTCCGTTATTGGCTATAGCGATGAAGACGACGCCGCGCGCAAGGCCAATGCCACGCCCTACGGGTTGAATGGCGCGGTCTATTCGGCGGACCCCGAACGCGGCTTTGCCTTCGCGCGGCGCATGCGCACGGGTGGGCTGACTGTGAACGGGTTGATCGTGGACCCCAAACACCCGTTTGGCGGATACCGCGAATCCGGCATGGGCCGCGAAGGCGGGCCGGAAGG
Organism: Roseinatronobacter sp. NSM; assembly: GCF_052379845.1. Lineage (NCBI taxonomy): Bacteria > Pseudomonadati > Pseudomonadota > Alphaproteobacteria > Rhodobacterales > Paracoccaceae > Roseinatronobacter > Roseinatronobacter sp. NSM. Next base: position 30,309 of record NZ_JBQTCF010000040.1, read on the forward strand.
GCTGGAAAACTATCTGGAAGTCAAAACCGTGCATATGGCGGGCTAACGCCAATGCAGGCGGGCACCTCGGAACTGCACACCGAACGGCTGATCCTGCGCGCGCCCTGTGCGCAGGATTTTCCGGCCTTTGCGGCCTATTTCATGTCGGACCGCGCGCGTTTCACCGGTGGTCAACCTGACAGGATACTGGCATGGAACCGCTTTTGCATAACTCTGGGCCACTGGCCCATGCGCGGATACGGGGTGTTTGTCATGCTCCGGCGCGATACCGGCGCGGTCATTGGGGCTGCGGGGCCGTTTTACCCCAAAGGCTGGCCCGAACCAGAAATCGCGTGGCAGTTATGGGATGGGTCTGCCGAAGGGCACGGGTTCGCTGCTGAAGCTGCGATTGCGACGCGCGCACATGCCTATGACACTTTGGGCTGGACAACCGCCGTGAGTTTGATTGCGCCGGAAAACCATCGATCCGCAGTTCTTGCGCGGCGGCTAGGTTGCGCACTGGAAGGAACGCATCCGCATCCACATTTCGGCCCGCTGGACATATGGCGGCATCCGGGAAGGTGACGCCGCAGCGCATACTCTGCGGCTGA
>NZ_JBQTCF010000041.1:0-28334 GCF_052379845.1 Roseinatronobacter sp. NSM
AGGCCTGTTGCTGACGTTCAAGGCATTCCGCAGTGCGGAGCAAAGGCCGCAGGCCGCCGCACTATCGGCGGGCCGTCCCGCGGCCTGCCGATGACCTGAAGGCGTGCCAAGCGCTTGATGTCAGGAATATGCCGCCTGGATAAAGTGAACCCCTACAACGCCGGATCGGCAGACCCCGGCCCGCCGATAGCGCGGGCTTAGTCCAAGGGCGAAGGGCAGCTTCAGGCCAAGCGCAACCCGCCTTGCGGGGGTTGCCAATCTGCGTTTGCTACAGGAGCACCTGCAAGGGCAAAGGGGCGTCCTTGACGTTTTTGGTGACGATATAGGTGAAATATCGCTTCACACCCGCGCGCCGCGCCAGCAACCCGTCCATAAGCACCTGATAGGCCGCGATATCGGGGGTGGTCACTTTCAGCAGGTAATCAAACCCCCCGCCCAGCGACCAGCAATCGGTGATTTCATCCAGTGCCGCTATGGCGCGTTCAAAGCGCTGGAAATCCTCGGATTTATGGCTGTCCAGTTCGATAGTCACAAAGATGACGACATGGGGCGCAATGCGCGCCAGCGCGATGTCGGCGCGGTAGCCCCGGATCAGGCCCGCATCCTCCAGCCGCTTCAGGCGTTCCCAGCAGGGTGCAGGCGACAGGTTGACGCGCCGGGCCAGTTCGGCCTTGGTGATCCGCCCCTCGTGTGACAGGACCGACAGAATTGCAATATCGCGGGCGTCTAAGGCGGGGCTGCGCATGGTCCCAACTTTCGAGACGGGGCGCGCCTTGTCAAGGGCACGCACAGGGCGCAGCTGACCGCGCACCCCGCCCCTGAGAGCGCAAACACAAGGCACCACGGGTTTATCCATGCGGAAACACAAATTTGTTGACCGATTTACGTTGCGAATTTTGGCGCAAAATGTGAAACAACGCGCGCCATGCCAGTTCAATGCGGCAGGGCAACTGACATAACTGCAAATCAGGAGTCGACCGATCAGATGGCAGAGCCTTCCGACCCGAACGCGCCCTGGGTGACGCCTGCGGGCATGATCACCGTAGCGTTGACCGCCGCATTATTCCTGTTTTTCCTGCAATATTTGCCTGTTGTGCCCCGTGATGGTGCGGTGCAATGGGTCTGGGACTGGATACCCAGTTTGCAAGTGCGGCTGTCCTTCTGGCTGGACGGGTTAAGCCTGATGTTTGCGCTGCTGATCACGGGGATCGGCACGCTGGTGATGCTGTATGCCGCGCGCTATCTGGCCGGGCACCCGCAATATAGTCGGTTTGCGCTGTATCTGTTCAGCTTCATGTTGTCGATGCTGGGGCTGGTTCTGGCCGATAACCTGATTGCGCTGTTCGTGTTCTGGGAACTGACGACCTTCACATCCTATCTGTTGATCGGGTTTTCGCATACCGACCCCAAATCGCGGCGCAACGCGTTGCAGGCCTTGTTGCTGACGGCGGCAGGGGGGCTGGCGCTGCTGGCAGGGTTCATCCTGATCGGGATCACGCAAGGCACGTTCGAATTGTCACAACTGAACGCGGCGGGCAGTATGGCCGAACACCCCATCTATCTGGGGATTCTGGTTCTGGTGCTGTTGGGGGCGTTTACCAAATCGGCGCAGGTGCCGTTTCATTTCTGGTTGCCCAATGCCATGGCCGCGCCCACGCCGGTTTCGGCCTATCTGCATTCGGCCACGATGGTGAAGGCGGGGGTCTATCTGCTGGCGCGGATGCATCCCAGCCTGTCGGGCAGTGATGTCTGGGTCTATACGCTGACCATTTTCGGGGCGGTCACGGCGGTGTTTGCGTCCTTCATGGCGCTGCGCCAGACAGATTTGAAGCAAACGCTGGCTTATACCACGCTGATGGCGCTGGGCACATTGGTCATGTTTCTGGCCGGGTCGTCAGGCTATGCGATTACGGCAGCGATGACGTTTTTGCTGGTGCATTCGCTGTACAAGGCGGGGTTGTTTCTGGTCATCGGGATTATCGACCATGAAACCGGCACGCGCGATGCCAATGTGTTGGGCGGGTTGGCGCGGGCCATGCCGTTGACAGCGGCGGCAGCGGGGTTGTCTGGGCTGGCGATGGCGGGCATTCCGCCGTTTCTGGGCTTTATCGCCAAGGAAGTGGCCTATGCCGGGGCGCTGACCATGGCGATCAGCTGGTTTGTGGTTATCATGGGGATGGCTGCGTTTGCACTGATGTTCGCGGTGGCGCTGATTGTGGCGTGGAAGCCGTTTTTCGGCCCGCAAGGCAAGCTGCCGCGCACCCCCCATGAGGGGCCTTGGGCCATGGTTCTGGGGCCTGTGACATTGTCCGTTATCGGGCTTCTGGCGGGGCTTTTGCCCGGTGTCACGGCCTATTATCTGGTGGAACCCGCAGTTGCCGCCGTGATGGGCGCGCCGGATGTGGGCGGGCGGCTGAAGCTGTGGGCGGGGGTGAACCTGCCCCTGGGGCTTAGCCTGCTGACCTTCGCATTGGGGTTTGTGCTGTATAAGGTGCATGCCCGCCTGCGCGCCCTGCTGGCCGATATGGAAGCGCGCGCCATCAACATGGATGCAAGCTGGGATGTGTTGCTGGACCGCTTCATGGCCGTGGCCAAGGGCCAGACGCGCTTTATTCAGACGGGTGTTTTGCGCCACTATATGTTCGCCACATTCGCGGTTTTCGCGCTGACGGTTCTGGGCACATTAATCTGGCGCCCCGCTGCTGCGCCAGTGCTGGATTTCGCGGGCACCGGCTTTGTGGAATGGGGCATTGCGGCGCTGATTGGCGCGGGCACAGTGCTGGTGGTGCTGACATCATCACGGATTACAGCACTGGTGGGGCTTGGCGTTGTGGGGATTGGGGTTGCGCTGATCTTCATCGCCTATTCCGCGCCGGATGTGGCGATCACGCAAATTCTGGTGGAATTGCTGGTGGTGGTGCTGCTGGCGGTGGCGCTGCTGAAAATGCCGCATCTGGACCGCACCGGCAAACAGACGCACCGCCCGTTTGATGCGGGGCTGGCCGTGCTGGTGGGCGGGGTTACCGCGTGGGTGCTGCTGCGTGTGACCAACACGCCCTTTGACCGCCGCCTGACGGATTTCTTTGAAGCGTCTTCTTGGACCGAAGCCTTCGGGCGCAACATCGTCAATGTCATCCTTGTGGATTTCCGCACGCTGGACACCTTTGGCGAAATCGCAGTCGTGATTGTCGCGGCGCTGGGGGCGTTTGCCTTGCTGAAGGGGGGGGCAAAGCGTGCCTCTGATGACGTGCCCGGCCCCAGAGAGGAGGACCGCCCATGAACTCCATCATCTTTACGGCGGGGGCGCGCATTCTGGTGGCGCTGCTGTTCATCTTTTCGCTGTTCATGCTGCTGCGCGGGCACAACCTGCCCGGTGGCGGGTTTATCGGCGGGTTGCTGGGGGCGGTGGCGTTTATCGTCTATTCGCTGGCCTGCGGCCCGGCACAGGCCAAATCCGCGCTGCGTGTCAGCCCCGAAGGCATTGCCGCAGTGGGGCTTGGTATTGCACTGGTTGCGGGGCTGGTGTCGTTTTTCTTCGGCGATCCGTTCTTTACCGGGCAATGGTATTGGGTGGGGGGCGACAGTTATGAAACAGCGCTTTTCACTGTGAATACAGTTCTGGTGTTTGACATTGGTGTGTATCTGGTGGTGCTGGGGTCGATCCTGTCGCTTGCCTATGCATTCGAGGAGGAAACCTGACCCATGGAAGCCCTGACTGCCCTTGTCGTCGGCGTTCTGGTGTCCGCATCGGTCTATCTGATGCTGGCACGCAATTTCATGCGCTTCATGTTCGGACTGATCTTGTTGTCGAACGCGGCCAATCTGGTGATCTTCGCCTCTGGCCGCATGACAAAAGGTGCGCCCGCGCTGGTGCCTTATGGGGCGGACAGCCCTGTTGGCGTGGTGGGAAATGCCCTGCCGCAAGCGCTGGTTCTGACTGCTATTGTTATTGGCTTTGGCTTGCTGGCCTTCACGCTGGCGCTGGCCTTTGAAACCTATCGCCGGTTGCGCACCATGGATACGGATAAAATGCGCATTGCCGAACCCAAAGATGCCGACGAGGACATGAAATGACAAGCTGGCTTCTGGTCATGCCCATCGCCGTTCCCTTTGCAACGGCGGTGCTGGCCTATTTGATGCGCCGCGCGCCAAGCGGGCGCTGGATTTCGCTGACAGGGTCGGTTCTGTCGCTGGTGGCGTCCATCGCGCTGCTGATGGCAGTGCTTGACGAAGGCGTGATTGCCGCGCAGATGTCCAACTGGGATGCGCCCTTCGGTATTACGTTGGTGGCGGATTATCTGGGCGTGGTGATGGTGGTGATCACGGCTATTACCGGGCTTGCGACCGCCATTTACGCGCTGGGGGAAATTCCCGAACGCATTGAACGTCTGGGCTATCATGCGCTGTTTCAGACGCTGATTGCGGGGGTCACGGGCGCGTTTCTGACAGGGGATCTGTTCAACCTGTATGTGTGGTTCGAGGTGATGCTGATTTCATCCTTCGGGCTGCTGGTTCTGGGGGGCACGCGCGAACAACTGGACGCAGGCATCAAATATGTCGCGCTGAACCTTGTCTCGACTATTATTTTCCTGTCGGGGATCGGGCTTTTGTATGGGGTCACCGGCACGCTGAACATGGCCGACCTGCGCCAAGCCGTGGCCAATGCCGAGGACCAGACCCTGATTACCGTCATCGCCATGATGTTCATGGTGGGGTTTGGCGTGAAGGCCGGGGTGTTCCCGCTGTTTTTCTGGCTGCCGGCGTCCTATCACACCCCGTCATTTGCCGTGTCGGCAGTGTTTGCGGGGTTGCTGACCAAGGTGGGCGTCTATGCGATGATGCGCATGTTCACGCTGGTGTTTGTGGGCGATATCGGGTTCACGCATGAAATCCTGATCTGGGTGTCACTGGCCACCATGCTGACGGGCGTTCTGGGGGCGGCCGCGCAAACCGATTTCCGCAAGATCCTGTCCTTTCACATCATCAGCCAGATCGGTTACATGACGCTGGGACTGGCGCTGTATACGCCGCTGGCGCTGATGGGGGGGGTGTTCTATCTGGTGCACCACATCATCGTGAAAGCGAACCTGTTTCTGGTGTCGGGCATGGCGTTCAAGCTGACAGGGTCCACGGATCTGAACCGCATTGGCGGGCTTTACAAATCCTCGCCATTTCTGGCGGCGCTGTTCATCGTGCCTGCATTCTCGCTGGCCGGGTTTCCGCCGCTGTCGGGGTTCTGGGCCAAATACCTGATTGTGAAAGCCTCGATCGAGTTGGAAGCGTGGTTCATCGCCTTCATTGCGCTGTTTGTGGGCTTGCTGACGATTTTCTCGATGACAAAAATCTGGGGCATGGCCTTCTGGAAACCGCATCCTGACGGGATTGATCCGGTTCCCGCGCGTGTGCCCGGCCATATCCGGGTGCCGATGATGCTGCCCATTATCGGTCTGGCGGTCATGACAGTGCTGATTGGCTTGTTCCCCGAACCCTTTGTGCAGTTTGCACAAACCGCTGCGGCGCAGTTGCTGGACCCAAGCGATTATGTCACCACAGTTCTGGGGGCGCAAAAATGAACGGATTTTTGATTAACCTGCTGCTGGCCTTTGCCTGGGCGGCGATGACGGGGTCCTTCGGGTTGGGAACACTGGCCACAGGTGCGGTGCTGGGGTTCTTCGCGCTGTGGCTGTCCGCGCCGCTGACAGGCATTGACCGGCTGTATTTCCTGCGCAGTTACCGCGTGGTGCGGCTGGCGGTGTATTTCTTCTGGGAATTGCTGTTGTCCTCGGTGCGGGTGGCATGGGATGTCATTCGCCCCTTTCCCAAAAACAAGCCCGCCATCATTGAAATGCCGCTAAGCGTGAAATCCGATATCGAGATTTTGCTGGTCACCAACCTGATTTCGCTGACACCGGGCACGCTGAGTGTGGATGTCACCCAGGACCGCAGCACATTGATGGTGCATGCCATGTTCGCAGATGACCCTGACGCCTTGGTGGCCGAATTGAAAAACGGCATGGAACGCATGGTCGCGGAGGTATTTGAGAAATGAGCGCTGCTGAATTTCTTGATCTGTCAATCCAGATTGGCCTTGGAATGATCCTGCTGGGGCTGGCTGTGGCCTTCATCCGGCTGGCCATTGGCCCGACATTGGCCGACCGCGTGGTGGCGTTGGATATGATGAACATCACCATCATCGCGTTTTGCGGCTTGTATGCGATTGCAATTGACGATGCATCGCTTCTGGATGTGGCGATTGTGGTTGCCCTGGTGGGGTTTCTGGCCACGGTGGCACTGGCGCGCTACGCAGAACGCTATTTCGAACGCGAGAGCAAGCCCCCCCAAACCGGGGGCAGCCAAACCGATGGGGGCGGGGATGATTGATGTTCTGAAGGGTATTCTTATTCTGGGGGGCGGTGCGTTTGTCTTGATTGCCGCCATTGGAATTGTGCGCCTACCGGATTTGCTGACGCGGATGCATGCGTCCACCAAGGCGGGCACATTGGGCAGTTTGCTGATTTTGGCGGCGCTGGCGGTCAATATTGGCACTGTGGCGGGCACCAGCAAGGTGTTGGCGACCGTGTTCTTCCTGTTGCTGACCGCGCCCATTGCCGCGCATATGATCGGGCGCGCCTATGCCAGAACCAGCACCAAGGCACCCAATACGAAGCAGAAATAGCGCCCCCACGCGGCGGGCTAAAGTGGCCAGACCCACAGCAGCATGGGCAGGCTGACCGCTGTAACCAGTATTTCCATGGGCAGGCCCAGACGCCAGTAATCCCCGAAGCGAAATCCGCCGGGGCCAAGGATCAGCGTGTTGTTCTGGTGCCCGATCGGTGTCAGAAATGCGCAGGACGCCCCGATGGCCACCGCCATAAGGAAGCTGTCGGGGTTGACCCCCAACGCGCCGGCAATGCCAAGGGCAATCGGGCACATCACCGCCGCTGTGGCCGCGTTGTTCATCACATCTGACAGGAACATGGTTGCCACCAGCACCACGGCCAGGGCGGCAACTGCGTTTCCCTGCGCGATGGTCTGCACCAGAAACACCGCCAGCATGTCGGCGGTGCCGGTGGCCTGCATGGCACCCGCCACCGGAATAAGCGCGGCCAATAGCACGATAACCGGCCAATCGATGACCCTGTAGACCTGACGCGGTGGCACTGTGCGCAGCAGCATGGACAGCAGAACCGCCAGCACAAACCCGATAGCCGCTGTCAGCACGCCCAATGTGACCAACACCACCGCACCCGCCAGAATAGCCCCCGACAAGACCGCCTTGCGTTTGTCTGGTATGCGCAGGTCGCGTTCCCCAAGCGGCACGCAGCCGGTATCATTGATAAAATCTGCCATCACATCGGCCGGGCCTTGCAACAACAGCAGATCGCCTGATTTCAAGGCCACTTCGCGCAGGCGCGCGCGGGGCGGGTTGGGGTCGCGCGACACGGCCAGCAGGTTCAGACCATAGCGCGTGCGCAGCCGCATATCGCTGGCCGATCTGCCCACAATGCTGGACGCAGGCAGCACCGCCACTTCGCGCAAGACAATCTCGGGGTCGCGGGGGGCGCTTTCGTCATTCTCCGCATCAGGGCCCGGGTCAGGGGCGGTTTTGTCGCTGGACGGGGCAGGGGGGGCTGTGCTGGCGGGGTCGACCTGTTCTTCCAGCTTGATGTCGAACACCGCCAGCGCTTCTGCAAGGGTGTCCACATCCGCTTCCAGCACCAGAATATCATCAGGCTGTATGCGCCGCCCGCCATGGGGGGCAATCATGCGCACCTCGTTGCGCACAAGGCCTGCAACCTGCGCGCCGCTGTCATTGATTTCGCGTTCAAACGCGCGCAGCGTCAGGCCCACGGCCTTGCTTTCTTCTGGCACGCGCACTTCGGAAAAATACGCCCCGGTTTCAAAGCGCGCCTCGCCCGCGGCCTTGCGCGCGGGCACCAGCCGCCAGCCGACCAGCGCCACGAACACCACCCCCAACACGGCAACAGTCACGCCCACTGGCGCGAAATCGAACATGCCAAACGCGCCCGCCCCTGTTTGCGCGCGAAACCCCGACACAATCAGGTTGGGGGGTGTGCCCACCAATGTGGTCATGCCGCCCAGAATAGTGCCAAAGGCCAGCGGCATCAGCACTTGCCCTGCCGTCATGTTCAACCGCCCCGACAATTGCACTGCAACCGGCATCAACAGGGCCATGGCGCCTACATTGTTCATAAAGCCCGACATGGCCGCACCAAGCCCGGTCAAGGCCAGCAAGCTGGGAATCCGCCCGGCATTGCGTGGCAGCACGCTACGCGCCAGCCAGTCCACAGCGCCGGTATTTTGCAACCCGTGGCTCAGGATCAGCACACAGGCCACTGTTATGACCGCCGGGTGCGCAAACCCCGCGAAAGCATCCGCAGCAGGCACCAGCCCTGCCAGCACACAGGCAATCAGCGCCGTCAGTGCGACCATATCATGGCGCAGCTTGCCCCACAGAAACAGGCCCATCGTCGCTGTCAGAATGGCCAATATCAGAAGTTGGGGCAGTGTCATCTGACCAGATCCCGCGCGTTGCCACATGGTCCAGACAATCAGGAATAGGCCCGTGGTGCAATGCCCCTTATGCGCCACTGCAGCACCGCGCAAAGACGCAGGCATCAGGTCAGGGCGGGATGCGCGGGCCACGGAAACCAAAAAGGGGGCGTGCCAGCCTGCCTGGCCAACACGCCCCCCAATGCGCAGAAGCTGCCGGGAAGAACGGCAGTGCCCTTAGCGCATGTAGCGTTCAGTCGCGTTCACGCCACATGCCCTAATGCGCAGTTTCAAGAACCTCAAAACTGGTTCCCACTGCTGAGCAACCTGCTCTAGTCCTCTGATTTCTCGGCAGAAATTTCTTCGCCCGTGGCCTGATCCACCATTTTCATGGCCAGCCGGACCTTGCCGCGCTCATCAAAGCCCAGAAGCTTGACTTTCACTTCCTGACCTTCCTTCAGCACGTCCGACGGGTGGTTCAGACGGCGGTTTTCAATCTGGCTGACATGCACCAGACCATCGCGCTTGCCAAAGAAGTTCACGAATGCGCCGAAATCCACCAGCTTGACAACCTTGCCAGTGTAGATCTTGCCGATTTCGGGTTCCGCCACGATGGAATAGATCATGTCATAGGCCGCCTTGATGGCCGCCTGATCATTGGACGCGATCTTGATCATGCCATCATCATTGATGTCGACCTTCGCCCCCGATGTTTCCACGATTTCGCGGATAACCTTGCCACCGGACCCGATGACTTCGCGGATTTTGTCAGTCGGAATCTGCATGGTTTCGATCTTGGGCGCATATTGGCTGAAGCTGCCTGCTTCGGTCAGCGCTTTGGACATTTCGCCCAGGATGTGCATACGCCCGTCCTTGGCCTGGGCCAGCGCCTGTTCCATGATTTCAAAGGTGATCCCGGCCACTTTGATGTCCATCTGCAAGCTGGTAATGCCCGCTTCGGTGCCCGCAACCTTGAAATCCATGTCGCCAAGATGGTCTTCGTCGCCCAGAATGTCGGTCAGGACAGCGAATTTTCCGTCATTTTCCAGGATCAGGCCCATGGCAACACCGGCAACCGGCGCTTTCAGCGGCACGCCTGCATCCATCATCGACAGCGACCCGCCGCAAACTGTGGCCATGGAGCTGGAGCCGTTGGATTCCGTAATCTCGGACACAATGCGGATGGTATAGGGGAAGTCAGTTGCCGCTGGCAGCACCGCTTGCAGCGCGCGCCAGGCTAGCTTGCCATGCCCCACTTCACGCCGACCGGGAGGGCCGAAACGCCCCACCTCGCCCACCGAATAGGGGGGGAAGTTGTAGTGCAGCAGGAAGTTGGATTTGCTGGTGCCGGTCAGCGCGTCGATGAACTGCTCATCATCGCCGGTGCCCAGGGTGGTGACACACAGCGCCTGCGTTTCACCACGGGTGAACAGTGCAGACCCATGCGTGCGCGGCAACAGGCCGGTTTCCGACACGATCTGGCGCACGGTTTTGGTGTCGCGCCCGTCAACGCGGGGGTCCCCGTTGATGATCGCACCGCGCAGGATGGAGGATTCCAGCTTCTTCAGCGCGGCCCCCAGATTTTCATCGGCCAGCTGCTCTTCGGTCAGTGCGGCCTTGATGGCATCGCGGGCGGCTGAAATTGCGGCAACGCGTTCCTGTTTGTCGCGCAACGCGAAGGCGTCGCGCATCTGCGCCTCGCCTGCGGTTTTGATGGCGGCATACAGGTCAGCGTAATCCGGCGCCTGAAAATTGAACGGTTCTTTGGCGGCTTCTTCGGCCAGATCAATGATCAGGTCAATGACGGGCTGATAGCTTTCATGGGCGAATTTCACCGCGCCCAACATTTCTGCCTCGGACAGTTCATAGGCTTCCGATTCCACCATCATCACGGCGTCTTTTGTGCCCGCGACAACCAGATCAAGGCGCTGTTCAGCGTTTTCGCGCAGTTTTTCCATGTCCTGACATTCAGGATTCAGGACATATGCGCCATTGGAGTAACCCACACGCGCAGCCGCGATCGGCCCCATGAAGGGCACGCCCGAAATGGTCAGCGCCGCAGAGGCCGCGATCAGCGCCACGACATCGGGTTCATTGACCAGATCATGCGACAGCACAGTGCAGATGACCAGAACTTCGTTCTTGAACCCATCGACAAACAACGGGCGCAGGGGGCGGTCAATCAGGCGCGATGTCAGCGTTTCCTTGTCGGAAGGGCGCGCTTCGCGTTTCAGGAACCCGCCGGGAACCTTGCCTGCAGCGTAATATTTTTCAACGTAATGCACGGTCAGCGGAAAGAAATCCTGACCGGGTTTCGCCGCCTTGGCGAAGGTCACGTTTGCCATGACACTGGTTTCGCCCAGCGTGGCAATGACAGACCCATCGGCCTGACGGGCAATTTTGCCTGTTTCCAGTGTCAGCGTTTCTTCGCCCCACTGGATGGATTTTTTAGTGATGTTGAACATTCAGCGTATCCTCATGGGGGGTAATCCGGCCCTCCGGCCCCCCGATTGCATAGCGGCCCCATTGCCGCCGACCCCCAATCCTGTGCATCACGCCGGGGTCAATGCGTCACGTCTCAGATAAGGTTGCCCTTACATCAAAAACGCCGCTGTGAAAAGTGACGATTGCGCCAATACCAAACCCCGGTTGCAGGGGTGGCGCGCAAAAGAAAAAGCCCCGCCCGCAAGCTGTGCAGGAAGGGCTTTTGTGTGGGGGGGGCAGGGGAATTTGCCCCGCCGGGCGCACAAACCGCCTGATTACCGTCCCGTCATGCGCAGGACCGACAGCCCGGTTTTGACCATCAGCGACAGGTCCCACAACATGGACGCGCGCTCGGCGTATTGCACATCCAGCGCGACACGCTGCTGATAGCTGATATCATTGCGCCCTGATACCTGCCACAGGCCGGTAATGCCGGGGCGCTGCGACAGATAGGCATCCTCATAGCCCGCATACATGTCAAGTTCGTCGCGGGTCACGGGACGGGGGCCAACGAAGCTCATCTCGCCTTTGATGACATTCCAAAGCTGGGGCAATTCATCCAGACTGCTTTTGCGCAGGAATGCGCCCAGACGGGTGATGCGCGGGTCGTTTTCCAGTTTGAAATTCTCGCGCCATTCCTGCGCGGCGGCGGGGTTGGCATTCAGGTATTCTTTCAGCTTCTGTTCGGCATCAGGAACCATGGTGCGGATTTTCCAGCACTTGAACAGCTTGCCATCGCGCCCCACGCGGGCATGGCCGAAAAACCCCGCCCCCCCTTCGCGGCGCACCAACACCCACAAAACCGCAATCACCGGCGCAATAATCGGAACCAGCGCCACGGCGATAAGCAGGTCCACAACGCGCTTGGCGTAGCGGCTGTAGGAATTGGACGCGATGCGCGTTGCACCAACTGAAGCGCCGACTTCCTCGGCGTTGTCAAAATAAACGGAGCCATCCAAATGTTTCATGTTCACTGTCCCCTGTCGGGCGATTTTTAATCAAGTTTTCGGGAACTAATGCTAAACTGGTTACAAATATCGTCGTTAAGGCCCTATTAGGGAATTGTGAAGGTTTTATCAACCATGACGTATAAAATCGGTGCAATTGCCCAAAAAACGGTCGCAGCGCCTTTCTGCGGCGCAGAAACTGGCCTTTTTCCACGCGATTTGCGGGAATTGCGGGGGGTGGGCCGGGCCGGGCCCGCGCTGGAGGGGGTGGGCAATCGCACCCGGCGACTCGCGCACTGACAGGTGAATGATAATATTTGCTGATGCAAACAATAAGAAAATACAAGTTCTACTTATGGATGCAGCATGCTATGCCGCACCCATACCGACGGGAATCGACAGTTTGAAGCGGTCATAACACCGCGCCACCTCCCGCCAGCACATTTTGCAAGCAATCCAAGGAGTATGACATGGACGGCAACGACACCCCCAAAGGCGGCAAATGCCCCGTAATGCATGGCGCAATCACCGACACTGGCAGTTCCGTCATGGACTGGTGGCCAAAGGCGCTTAATCTGGACATTTTGCACCAGCATGACACCAAGTCGAACCCGATTGGCAGCGTGAACTACCGCGAAGACGTCAAATCTCTTGATTTTGACGCGCTGAAAAAAGACCTGCATGCCCTGATGACCGACAGTCAGGACTGGTGGCCTGCGGACTGGGGCCATTATGGTGGTCTGATGATCCGCATGTCGTGGCACGCAGCCGGAACCTACCGTATTCAGGATGGTCGCGGCGGGGCAGGCACTGGCAACCACCGTTTTGCGCCGCTCAACAGCTGGCCCGACAACGCCAATCTGGACAAGGCCCGCCGCCTGCTGTGGCCCATCAAGAAGAAATACGGCAACAAAATCAGCTGGGCCGACCTGATGGTTCTGGCGGGCACTGTGGCTTATGAATCGATGGGGCTGAAAACCTTTGGCTTCGCCTTTGGCCGCGAAGACATCTGGCACCCCGAAAAGGACATCTATTGGGGCGCGGAAAAGGAATGGCTGGCCCCCAGCGATGAACGCTACGGCGATGTGGCCAACCCCGCCACCATGGAAAACCCGCTGGCCGCTGTGCAAATGGGGCTGATTTATGTGAACCCCGAAGGGGTGAACGGCCAGCCCGACCCGCTGAAAACCGCTGCACAAGTGCGCGAAACATTCGCCCGCATGGCGATGAATGATGAAGAAACCGTTGCCCTGACCGTGGGCGGTCACACAGTCGGCAAATGCCACGGCAATGGCCGCGCCGAAGATCTGGGGCCCGAACCCGAAGCGGCAGACCTGTTCGAACAGGGCCTTGGCTGGAACAACCACAAAGGCCGTGGCGTTGGCCGTGACACTGTGACATCGGGCATTGAAGGGGCGTGGACCACCCATCCCACCAAATGGGATAACGGCTATCTGCACCTGCTGCTGAACTATGAATGGGAACTGAAGAAATCGCCTGCCGGTGCATGGCAATGGGAACCTGTCAACATCAAGGAAGAAGACAAGCCCGTTGATGTGGAAGACCCGTCAATCCGCTTGAATCCGATCATGACGGATGCGGATATGGGTATCAAGATGGACCCCATCTACCGCGAGATTGCAGAGCGGTTCTACAAGAACCCGGACCAGCTGGATGATGCGTTTGCGCGTGCATGGTTCAAACTGACCCACCGCGACATGGGACCGAAAGAACGCTATATCGGCCCCGATGCCCCGACCGAGACGCTGATCTGGCAAGACCCCGTTCCTGCTGGCAACACCAGCTATGATGTGGCTGCCGTCAAGGCGAAGATTGCCGCAAGCGGGCTGAGTGTCAGCGATATGGTTGCCACGGCATGGGACAGCGCGCGCACCTTCCGCGGGTCGGACCTGCGCGGCGGTGCAAATGGCGCGCGCATTCGTCTGGCCCCGCAAAAGGACTGGGAAGGCAATGAACCCGCCCGTCTGGCACGCGTGCTGGATGTGCTGGAACCCATTGCCGCAGATACTGGCGCAAGCATTGCCGATGTCATCGTTCTGGCGGGTAATTACGGTGTGGAACAGGCCGCCAAGGCCGCAGGGTTCGACATCGAGGTGCCCTTTGCCCCCGGTCGCGGTGATGCCACGGACGAAATGACGGACGCAGACTCCTTCAAGTATCTGGAACCACTGGCGGACGGGTTCCGCAACTGGTCCAAGAAGGACTATGTTGTAACGCCCGAAGAAATGCTGTTGGACCGTGCCCAGTTGATGGGGCTGACCGCGCCTGAAATGACCTGCCTGTTGGGTGGGATGCGCGTGATCGGCACCAATTACGGCGGCACCAGGCACGGTGTTTTCACCGACCGCGAAGGCGCGTTGACGACTGATTTCTTCGTCACCCTGACCGATATGGGGTTCAAATGGGACCCCAAAGGCAGCAATGAGTATGCGATTGTGGACCGCAAGACCGGCGCGGAGAAATTCACCGCGACGCGTGTTGATCTGGTCTTCGGGTCGAATTCTGTGCTGCGGTCTTACGCTGAAATCTATGCACAAGACGACAATCAGGAAAAATTCGTCCATGATTTCGTTGCCGCATGGACCAAGGTGATGAACGCAGACAGGTTCGATCTGGCCTGAAGCTGACAAAACGCGCGCGCTTGCAAAATGCGCGCGCCCTTGCACCCTGCGCCTTTGTGCGGGGTGCTTTTTTGTGGCCGTGTCATCGCGCTTGGCACGACAAGGCCGCTGAGGTCCGGTCTGATGTGGATGGCGACGGACGACCAAGGCGCGGGCGATACCCAAGCGCGCAGGACCGCTGCACACCAAACACCCGTCTTTCGGTGCCGTTCTGGCGGGGCGGATATGCAAAAGGCCCCGGAAACTGTCCGGGGCCTTTTACTTTTGTGTCGGGGTATGGTGCGTCTGCGCGTCCCCCATCAGCGCCCCTTCAGGGCAACGCGTTCAATATCCGCGCGGATCAGGCCGATATCTTGCAATTCGCGGTCGCTCAGCGCGTTCAGTTCGCGCCGTGTCACGCGCGCTTCGTTCCAGCTGCGCAGGCCGTTGAAGAATGCGCCGAAGGTCAGGCTTTGGAAACCGCCAAGCACGCGATCAGCATGCGGGCGACTTTGGGCGTAGAAGGACATTTCAATCTCCGGTGGAATAAGTTTTCAAACTGCCGCTGTGTTGTGCGGACAACTGGCAGGTATGCTGTTTTCATGGGCAGAGCAACTATGGGAAATCGCAATCCCCCTATGCCATGGGTGCATGACTGGGGGTGATTTCAGCATGGCTTCGCCGAAGGGCTTGGCAGATGTTCGCGCTTCGTGCTAATGCATGGAAAACTACAGGCCCATATATACCGGAGTGACCAGCCATGCGCGTGATCGGCATTGACCCAGGCTTGCGCAATCTTGGCTGGGGGGTCATTGATGTGGACGGGGTGCGCATGCGCCATATCGGCAACGGGGTTTGCCATTCCGACCCGAAGGCCAGTCTTGCCGCGCGTTTGCTGGCGCTGCATAGTGGTCTGACTGCGGTTCTTGAACGCTACGCGCCCGATACCGCAGCGGTGGAACAGACATTCGTAAACAAGGACGCCGTTGCCACGCTGAAACTGGGCAGTGCGCGCGGAATTGCCTTGCTGGTGCCCGCACAGGCGGGGCTGGAGGTGGGCGAATACGCCCCCAATGCGGTCAAGAAGGCCGTGGTCGGGGTGGGCAAGGCCGCGAAGGAACAGGTGGATCATATGGTGCGCATGCAACTTCCCGGTGTCCAGATCGCGGGGCCGGACGCTGCCGATGCGCTGGCAATTGCGATTTGCCATGCGTTCCATTGCCAGTCTGCGCGCCAGCTTGCCATTGCGGTGGGGGGCGGGCGATGATTGGCAAGCTGACGGGCGTTGTTGACATGCGCGGGCCGGATCATGTGCTGCTGGATGTGCGCGGCGTGGGGTATATTGTCTATGTGTCCGACCGCACGCTGATGGCCTTGCCGGGCCGGGGCGAAGTGGCGGCACTTTATACCGAACTGGTCGTGCGCGAGGATTTGCTGCAGCTTTACGGCTTTCCCAGCTTGCTGGAAAAGGAATGGCACCGTGTTCTGACCTCGGTTCAGGGGGTGGGCGCGAAGGCGTCGCTGGCCATTCTGGGGGCGTTGGGGCCAGAAGGGGTGGCGCGCGCCATTGCCTTGGGCGACAGCAGCGCGCTGCGCAAGGCCCCCGGTGTGGGGCCGAAACTGGCGCTGCGCATCGCCAATGAACTGAAGGACAAGGCCCCTGCGCTGATGGGGATCGAAAGCGCGCCTGCCGCACTGCCCGCGCAAGGGGCGGTGATCGATGACGGGGCGCCCCCCGTGCCAACCCCCGCCGCGCCGCCCCCTGTCATGCGGTCCAATGCCACATCAGACGCCATGTCGGCCTTGGCCAATCTGGGCTATGCGGGCAGTGATGCCGCCCGCGCCGTGGCCGAAGCGCAGGCCACAGCGCCTGATGCCGAAACACCTGCCCTGATCCGCGCCGCATTGCGCCTGCTGGCCCCGAAAGGCTGATGAATGACAACACCTGACCCCACCTTGCGCGGCGCGGATATGGCCAGCGACCCGCCCGAACTGGACAAGGCGCTGCGCCCGCAGGGCCTGGATGAATTCATCGGCCAGCACGAAGCGCGGTCGAACCTGCGGGTGTTCATTCAATCCGCGCGCATGCGGTCCGAAGCGATGGACCACACGCTGTTTTATGGCCCGCCGGGCCTGGGCAAGACGACATTGGCGCAAATCATGGCGCGCGAACTGGGCGTGGGGTTTCGCATGACATCGGGGCCGGTTCTGGCCAAGGCCGGTGATCTGGCGGCCATTCTGACCAATCTGGAAGCGCGTGATGTGCTGTTCATTGATGAAATCCACCGCTTGAACCCGGCAGTGGAAGAAGTGCTGTATCCCGCGATGGAAGATTACCAGCTTGATCTGGTCATTGGCGAAGGGCCTGCGGCGCGCACAGTGCGCATTGAATTGCAGCCCTTCACATTGGTGGGGGCGACCACGCGACTGGGGCTTCTGACCACGCCGTTGCGCGACCGGTTCGGCATTCCCACGCGCTTGCAGTTTTACACCGAGGCCGAGCTGTGCCAGATCGTGGCACGCGGCGCGCGCTTGCTGGGCATCCCTGCGGAAGATGACGGTGTGCGTGAAATTGCGCGCCGCGCGCGGGGCACACCGCGCATTGCGGGGCGTCTGTTGCGCCGCGTGGTTGATTTTGCACTGGTCGAGGGGGACGGGCGCCTGACACAGGCCTTGGCCGATAATGCGCTGACACGGCTGGGCGTGGACCATCTGGGCCTTGATGGGGCGGACCGGCGCTATCTGGTGTTGCTGGCCGAAAATTACGGCGGGGGACCGGTGGGGGTGGAAACCATTGCCGCCGCATTGTCGGAATCGCGCGATGCGATTGAAGAAGTGATTGAACCCTTCCTGCTGCAACAAGGCTTGATTGCGCGCACCCCGCGCGGGCGCATGCTGGCGGCGAAAGCATGGGCGCATCTGGGCCTGGCCGCGCCCGCCCCCCCCGATCAGGGGCGCTTGTTCGAGGGGTAGGGCGGTGATCTGGGCCAGGGGGGCGTGACCGGGCAAGGCCAAGGCCGGGGCGTAAGATAGCCCGCGCCATTGGTGGGCCGGGGTCTGCCGATCCGGCGTCATAGGGACGCGCTTTATGCAGGCTGCATACTCCCAACATCATAGGCTTGGCATGCCATCAGCCAAATCGGCAGGCCGCGGGACGGCCCACCGATGGCGCGGCGGCCTGCGGCCTTTGCTCCGCGCCTTAGCGCGTGTCGCTTTCATTCTCATTCGCGCGACCCACTCACACCTTTTGGTGTCGCAGGTCTTTTTGCGCAAAACCGGTTCCCACTTTTGCGCGACATGCTCTAGGATGTGCGTGATCAGGTGCAAACTGATCTATCCACGCAGCAATGTCAGGTTACCCCCGCCAGCGCTGCAAACCCGGCAACCAGCGCCCCAACACCCCCGCCAATGGCCAGAATATTGCGCGTGCGTGCGCGGTCCTGCCGGGATTTTGCGCCCGTGGCATAATCGAAGCGTTCATAGATCACATGCGCCATGGGCATGCCCAGTTCCAGCAACGCATCCGACACCGCCACCACCATGGGGCCGGGGCCGCAGATCAGGGCCTTGGTCTGGGTGGGGTCAAGCCCGTCCAGCATGTCGCGCAGCCGGTCCTGTGTCAGGCGACCGGCCACAATATCGGGGGCAGATGCGCCTTCTTCGCAGGTCAGCCACAGCTGCAAATCCAGCGTGCGGGTGGCGGCGCGCATCTCCTCCAGGCAGGCGAAATTTGGCGCGGACCCAACTGCATAGGCCAGCCGCACAGGCCGCCTGTCGCCGCGTGCCACCATGTCGCGCAAAATGCCCAGAACCGGCGCAATGCCCACACCGCCACCAATCAGCAACACGGATTTGGGGTCATGCGCCTGCAGGCTGAATTCGCCATATGGCCCGTCAATGCCAATGCGGCGCCCTTCGGGCAATGTGCCGATATGGTTGGTGAAGTCCCCCGCTTCCTTGATCAGCAGGCTTAGCCCTGCGCGCGCGGGGCTGTCGGCAATGGAAAACGGGTGGTCAAACAGCGGAAAGCGGCGCGTGCCTTTGGTCATCCAGACAAACTGCCCCGCGTGATAGGGCAGGGCGGGTGTGCCCGGTTCAGGCTGGATGTCCAATTCCCACATGCGATCGGCGCGTTTGGTCACCGATGCCAGCCGCCATGGCTGGCGGTGCAGTCGCGCCCAACGCCAGCCATAGAGCGTAAGCATCACCACCAGCACCCCCGCGCCCACGCCCCACCATAGCAGCGCAACCGGCCCTTGCGCGCTGAACCGCCCCACCGCGATGGCATGATGCAAGCCCCCAAACACGGCCACCAGCCCCAGCACCACATGCACACTGCGCCAACCCTCGTAGCGCCATGGCAGGCGGTCGCGTAAAACCGAACTGGCAATCAGCACCACAAGCGCGCCCAAAGCCACGACCCCGCTGCGGTAGGCCGGATCCGTCAGGTAAAACTGTAGCCGCACCCAGCCCAGTTCGGGGTTTTGCGCCCATGTGCGCCAGATATAGGCCAGCGGATGCAACACAACAGCAAGCGCCAGCCAAGACGCAGCCAGTTTGTGAAACCCCATGATCTTGTCAATGCCCAGCTTGCCCGATACCGCTTCGAACCGCCCTGATGTGACGAACTGCACGGCCATTCCCAGCAGGGCAATCATGCCCATAGCGGCAGCGGCATATTCCCACACTGCAGCGGGCGCAACGCGTTGGGTCAGGGCCAGCGCCAGCGGCAGGGTGGCGACCAGACCATAGGCCAGCGCAAGGCCGGGGCCTGACGGGCGAAGCGCGGAAAGGGGGCGTGTGTGCGACATGACTTGCAATCTGATCCTGTTTTCGGCCAAGCTGACGCGTGAAAGATCACATTTGCCATGATGCAGATCAAGCCCGGGGCTTGGTTGCAATGCTACCCTTGGCACATAGCGCATGTCGCGCAAAAATGGGAACCGGTTTTGCGCAGAAAAGGCACACGCAAGCATAAGGTTGGCGTGTGGCGCGTGAATGTGAATGAACGCGACACGCTGTAGAACGCAAAAAGGGGGACCAGATGCGCCTTGTTTCGGTTTTTGTCCTGATGATCGCGGTGCTCGCGGCCCCGCAATCGCGCGCCAGTGATCTGGTCGGGCTGGAACAGGTGATTGCCGCATGGCTGAAGTCCCCGCATGGGGATTACCATTCCCGGTCCTTCACCTATTGGAACGACCAGGGGCAGGTGCCCGAAAGCTGCGCCATGTGCCATTCGGAAACCGGGTTTGTCGATTTTCTGGGCGCGGATGGCAGTGCGGCAGGCGTGGTGCACAGCCCCGGCGTGATCAATGCGCCCATTGGCTGCGTGGCCTGCCATACGGCAGAGGCGCATGCGCTGGATGCGGTGGTGTTCCCGTCGGGCGCGGAGGTTCAGGAACTGGGCGCCTCGGCCACCTGCATGGTCTGCCATCAGGGGCGGCAATCCGGCGCGGATATTGATGCGCGGGTTGCGGGGCGGGAGGCGGACACAGTGTCTGCCGATCTTGCCTTTGTGAACATTCATTATGCGGCATCAGCGGCCACCATGCTGGGGGCGCAGGCGGGGCCGGGCTATCACTATGCGGGGCGCAGCTATGCGGGGCGGTTCATGCATGTGCCCGGTGCCGATACCTGCGTGGCCTGCCATGACGCCCATAGCACGGCCGTTGAAACTGATGGTTGCCTGACCTGCCATCAGGGCGTGAGCGATATTCGCGACATCCGCACCCAGCACCGCGATTTTTCGGGAACTGGCGACAGGTCTGGCGGTATTCACAGCGAAATCATTGCGTTGCAGGGCGAACTTCTTGCGGCTATCCGCGATTATGCGGCGCAGGTTGCGGGCACGCCCATCGCCTATGTGTCGCGCCATCCCTATTTCTTTGCGGACCCGGACGGCACAGGGGATTTGCCCCTTGATCAGGCAACCCGCGACAACCGCTACCAGTCATGGACGCCGCGTTTGTTGAAAGCGGCCTATAATTATCAGGTGGCGGTCAAGGACCCGGGCGGATATGTGCATAACCCGCGCTATATGCTGCAACTTCTGTATGACAGCCTGGACGACCTGTCGCAGCAGGTTGACATTGACATGTCGCGCATGGCGCGGCCGTAAGCGTTTAGTTCAGTGCCGCAAGGATGGCGCGCGCCTGCGCGCTGTCGCGGTCCATCTGGGCAATCAATGCATCAAGGCTGTCGAATTTTGCTTCGTCGCGCAGATGTTCCACAAGGGCGACGGACAGATGCACATCATACAGATCACCGGTGAAATCGAACAGGAAGCTTTCCAGATTGGGCAGGTTTTCCCCGAACATGGGCCGCACCCCCATGGACGCAACGCCCCCATAGCGCCCCTGATGGGGGCCTGTCAGCACATCAACCTGAACTGCATAAACACCGAATCGGGGTGGGTGCAGGCCAGTGATGGACATATTCGCAGTCGGATAGCCCAGCACGCGCCCGCGCTTTTCGCCATGCAGCACCATCCCGTCAATACGGTGCCAATGGCCCAGCATGCGCGCGGCATCCCGCGGGCGCCCGTCGCTGAGCGCTGTGCGAATGGCCGTGGAGGAATAGACCGCGTCATGGTCGCGCAGCAGCGGCGCAATGGTCACATCAAAGCCCAGATCGCGGCCATATTGCGCCAGATCTTCGGCTGTGCCCGCGCGCCCCTTGCCAAAGCAGAAATCCGCGCCGACCACCACATGCGACACACCAAGCCCCTGATGCAGCACCACCTGCGCGAAATCCTGCGGCGAAAAGCCCGACAATTCCGGCCCAAAGGGCAGTTGATACAGGCACCCCACCCCCATGCGTGCCAGACGGTTGGCGCGCGCCTCGGCGTTCATCAGCCGGAAGGGCGGGGCGGCGGGGGCGAAGAATTCGCGCGGATGCGGTTCAAATGTGACAATGCCCAAAGGCGCATCATCGCGGCGCGCAAGGTCAATAACTGTCTGGTGGCCCAGATGCACGCCGTCGAAATTGCCCATTGCAACCGAAGCGCCCCTGCAGGCCGTGTCCAGCGATGTCCAGTGATTTACAATACGCATCTGTCCCCTGCGGGACGCGATGGCGCGCATGCATCCCGACTTAGTCGAATTTCCGGCTGGGTGCCAGCACAGTGGCTTCACCCTTCAGAACAGTCGTATTGCCTACACTGCACCGACAATCAAGAGTGACGCGGCGCTTGGCGTAATCAATGGTCAGAACCGTGACTTCGGCCAGCACCACATCACCGGGGCGCACGGGGGCCATGAATTTCAGGCTTTGGCCCATATAGATGGTGCCGTGTCCGGGCAGTTGTTCGCCAATCACGGCGGAAATTAGCCCTGCGGTCAGCATGCCATGGGCGATGCGCCCTTCAAATATGGTGTCTTGTGCATAGGATTCGTCCAGATGCACGGGGTTGCGGTCTGTGGACACTTCGGCAAAAAGTTCAATGTCGCGGTCGGTCACCTGTTTGCGCAAATGGCGCGTCATGCCGATTTCAAGATCTTCAATACAGATCGTGCCGCGCGGAAAATTATCATTCATGCTATGGTCCAACATCACTGCAACCCTTTCGTCATGCCGAATCTAAGGTTTTGTTGCGGTGCAGCATTACCTTGTATCGGGCTTTTGCGCAACATGCTTTGGAATTTTAAGTCCAATTAACGCCATTTGTGGTAATTTTATTACCATGCCATTTTGCGCGGCCGCCGCACCTGACATGCAACAGGCCGGGCTGTTCGGCCCGGCCTGTGTTTTGCGGTTCTGCAACAGGGAATTCAGCCCAGATAAGGAATTGCAAAGCTGGGATTCAGTTCCTTTTGCGCCAGCCAGTCCTGCAGGCGCGCGGGGTCGGGCGCGGCCGGGTCGGGGCCAAATTCTGCAGCGGCCAGCCCGCTGGTAATGAACAACGTGTCCATCCCTTCGGCAATGCCGCCCTGAATGTCGGTATGGATGCCGTCCCCTATGGCGATCACGCGGTCAGATGCGTATTTCAGCCCCAGTTGCGCGGCATGGCGGCGCGCAAGGTCATAGACGGGCGGGTGCGGTTTGCCGAAATACAGAACCTCGCCGCCCAGTTCCGCATAAAGCTGCGCAATGGACCCGGCGCAATAGATCCGCTTGTCGCCATAATCGACCACCAGATCAGGATTGGCGCACAGCATTTTCAGCCCGCGTACCTTGGCCGACAGCAACCGCCCGCGGTAATCTTCGGGGGTTTCTGACATGTCGTCAAACGGACCAGTGCAGATGATCCCTTCGGCATCGTCAAACCCCACCCGCGTGATGGGCGCGTGGTCTGACGCCCAATCGGGCAGGTCCACAAACAGGTCATCATCCTTGGACGGGCCAAGATGCCAGACCTTGCGCCCGACAGCACCTGTCAGCATGGCATGTTGCGTTGCATCGCCAGACGTTACAATGCCGTCATAGGCATCGCGCGACAGGCCCATGTCATCCAGCCGGGCCTGCACGGATGCGGCGGTGCGCGGCGCATTGGTCACCAACAAAACCTGCCCACCCTGCGCGCGAAACGCACAAAGCGCGGCCTGTGCGCGGGCATGGATGGCGCGCCCGTTATGCACGCAGCCCCACAGATCTACCAGCGCCAGTTCGTAGTGCGCCGCGATCTGGTCAAACGCTGTCAACAGGCGGGTCACAGCGCCAGCACCGGAATAATCTGTTTCTTGCGGCTCATGACGCCGGGCAGAACCACGCTGTCGCCACTGACCGCCACCCCGAAGGATTTTTGCGCAAGCGCGCGCGTCAACTCATTGGGGACCAGCAGCGTGGCTTCCTCATTCAGAATATCGACGATGAACAACAACACCTGATCCGCGCCATCCTCGCGCGCGACAGTTTCCATGCTGGCCATCAAGCTGTCCTTGCGCGCCAGAACCTGCGCGGGGGCTGTGGTTTCCAGCACGGACACACGGAATTTCTTGCCGCCCACATCGTAGTTCTTGGAATCCATGCGCAGCAATTCCGCATCGCTGAACCCCGACACATCGGATTTTGCGGCAAACATGGCGCTGGCCAATTCGCCCATATCCACGCCCAGATCATCAGCCAGCGCATGGGCAATGGCGCGGTCGGTCTGGGTGGTGGTGGGGGAGCGGAATTCAAGCGTGTCCGACAGGATGCACGACAGCATCAGCCCCTTGATGGCGCGCGGGGCCTGTGCCATGTGCTTGCCGATCAACTCATACATGATGGTGGCCGTGCAGGCCAGCGGGCGCATGGTAATGTCAATCGGCCCTTTGGTTTCCAGCCCGCCCACAAGCTTGTGGTGGTCGATGATGGCGCGAATATCGGCATCATTGATGGTGGCGGGCAATTCGGCGGGGTTGTTGGTGTCGACAATCACCACGGGCGTGCCTGCGGGCAACTCGGTCAGGATGTCGGGCTGGGGCACGCCCCAATGGTCCAGCACGAATTTCGCCTCGGAATTGGGTTGGCCCAGCAGCACCGCCTGCGCGGGGGTGTCTTGCACCTGCGACAGATACCACGCCCAAATCAACGGAGAGCCGGTGGAATCGGTGTCCGGGGAAAAATGGCCGAAGACTTTGATCATTTTGTAACTCCGCATGTCGGGTGTGATGTGTTCGCGCAGGCTTATAGCGCCGCGCCGCGGCATTGTCACGCCAGCGCTGTCAAAAAGCGCTATGCGCCGCCGTCTTAAGGGGTTGGTGATTTCTTTGCCCCATACTGCGGGTATAGGCCCCAAAACAGGTTGCTATGAACGAAAGCATCGATATTCGCATTGTCATCGCCATTGCTGCGGTCATGGTGATTGCGTCGCTGTTGTTGACCGTGCTTGCCGGGGTGCGCAACCATGCCCGCCGTGATGCGGTGGCGTTTTTGTGGCTGGGGGGCACCAACCTGTCGTTTCTGATGGGGGCCACCGGTTTGATGACGGGGCAGGTGCTGCCGTTCTGGGCAAGTGCATCCATGGTGGTGCTGGGCATGCTGTGGGGCCTGATCAGCGGGTTTGTGGCGCTCAATATCGGCATCGGGGACAATCCCGCCCCCTTGCCTTATGCGGCGCTGGGGGCGGGCGCGGCGTTGCTGCAACTTGGTCTGGTTGTGGTTCTGAATGATGCGGGCGCGCTTGTGGTCAGCAGTTCGGTTGTGAATGGGGCGCTGGGGGTGGTTTTCGCCCAGCGGCTTTGGGGGCGGGCGCTGGTGCATGGGCGGCAACTGGCCATGCTGGCGGCCGCGCCCTTCGCGGCGATCGGTGTGGCCTATCTTGCGCGGCTGGGGGTGGTTGGGCTTGACCTTGGGGGGCATGCGCTGGCCGTTGCCACGCTGGTGATTACGTTTCTTATGGCATTTTCCGCCCTGCAATGGGGGTTTGCGCTTATCGCGTTTCGCGCGGCCCGCCTGAACGGCCATTTGCAAATTGCCCGCGACAAGGCCGAACAGGCCAGCGCGCTGAAATCGCGGTTTCTGGCCAATATGAGCCATGAATTGCGCACCCCGCTGAACGGTATTCTGGGCATGGCGCAGGGTCTGGAAAATGTGCTTCTGGAACCGCAACAGGCCCAGATGCTGACGGCAATTCGTGACAGTGGCGACAGGTTGCTGATGCGGATGAATGATATTCTGGACCTGTCCGAACTGCAAGCGGGCGAGTTGGAACTGGTGCCTGTCATATTCGACCTGCCCGCCGAAATTGCGCAAACCGCCGTGCAATTCGCAGATGTGGCCGCAGGCAAGGGGGTTGCGTTCGACATTATGCTTGACCCCGCCATGGCGCGCCTGCGCAGGGGGGACGGGCCGCGCATGCGCCGGATGCTGGGCAATGTCCTGAGCAACGCTGTAAATTTTACCCAGACCGGGCGTATCAGCCTGGCGGTTCAGGGCAGTGCGGCCAATGTGCGGATTGTCATTTCCGACACGGGGGCGGGCATGACCACGGACCAGCTTGCCCGTGTTTTCGACCCCTTCATGCAGGCCGATTCCAGTGTGACGCGCCGGGTTGACGGGGCAGGGCTGGGCATGCCCGTCGTGCGCGGGCTGGCGCAGGCGATGGGGGGCACAGTCACAGTTGCATCGCGCGTTGGGCAGGGCACCTGTGTGACGCTGGATCTGCCCTTGGCGGCAATTGCCGACAGTCCCGAAACGCCGGTGGCGCAGCACAGCACAAGACCCCCTGATCGCGGCGCAGGCATTGCCCGCGCGACAGCTCAGGTTGTTCTTGTGGCCGAGGATAACAAGGTAAACCAGCGCGTTCTGAAGGCGTTTTTACAAGACCCGAAGCTTGACTTGGTCATGGTTGAAAACGGTGCGGCGGCGCTTGAAATGGCCCGTCACAACAGCTTCGATCTGTTTTTATTCGATGTGATGATGCCGGAAATGGACGGGGTGACCGCGCTGCGCCAGATACGCGCGGAATATGGCGCCTGCGCAAAGCCTGTGCCCCCCGCCATTGTAGTGACGGCCAATGTCGCGTCCGCGCAGGTGGCGCAATACCATGATGCCGGGTTCAGCGATGTGATTGCAAAACCTGTGCGCAAGGCGCAGCTTCTGGCCTGCCTGGCTGCGCATGGGGTGGGGTCTGCGCCCGTTGCGGAGGCCCCCTAAGTGCCACTGCCCCCAAAGCGCGCGCATGTGCATTTTTTGCGCAGTGCAGTGTTGACAGCGCGGCCTGCTATGCCTACCTATGCGTCCGTTAGCACTCGACCCGTGCGAGTGACAACAAATTTCAACCTGGAACCAAAGGAGCGTTCTCAGATGGCATTCAAACCGCTGCATGACCGTGTTCTCGTCCGTCGCGTCGAAGGTGACGAAAAAACCAAGGGCGGTCTGATCATTCCCGACAGCGCCAAGGAAAAGCCCGCTGAAGGCGAAATCATCGCCACCGGCGAAGGCGCGCGCAAGGATTCGGGCGAACTGATCGAGATGGCTGTAAAAGCTGGCGATCGGGTCCTGTTCGGCAAATGGTCCGGCACCGAAGTCACCGTCGATGGTGAAGAGCTGCTGATCATGAAAGAAAGCGATATTCTGGGCATTCTGGCCTGATCGCTTCCGTTTTCCAAGACATAAAGACAACCAGGAGGCACCCCAATGGCTGCTAAGGACGTCAAATTCAACACCAACGCCCGTGACCGTATGCTGCGCGGCGTTAACATTCTGGCCGATGCGGTGAAGGTCACCCTTGGCCCCAAAGGCCGCAATGTCGTCATCGACAAATCCTTCGGCGCACCGCGCATCACCAAGGACGGTGTATCGGTTGCCAAGGAAATCGAACTGGAAGACAAGTTCGAGAACATGGGCGCGCAGATGGTCAAAGAAGTGGCCTCTCGCACCAATGACGAAGCAGGCGACGGCACCACGACCGCAACTGTTCTGGCCCAAGCCATCGTGCGCGAAGGCCTGAAATCGGTTGCCGCGGGCATGAACCCGATGGACCTGAAGCGCGGCATCGATCTGGCAACCACCAAAGTTGTGGAAGCAATCAAAGCAGCGGCACGCCCTGTCAATGACAGTTCGGAAGTTGCACAGGTTGGCACCATTTCCGCCAATGGCGAAGCTGAAATCGGCCGCCAGATCGCGGATGCGATGCAAAAGGTTGGGAACGAAGGCGTTATCACCGTCGAGGAAAACAAAGGTCTGGAAACAGAAACCGATGTTGTCGAAGGCATGCAGTTCGACCGCGGTTACCTGTCACCCTATTTCGTGACCAACCCTGACAAGATGATCGCGGAACTTGATGACGCGCTGATCCTGATCCATGAGAAGAAGCTGTCTTCGCTGCAGCCCATGGTTCCGCTGCTGGAGCAAGTGATCCAGTCGCAAAAACCATTGCTGATCATCGCTGAAGATGTCGAAGGCGAAGCCCTGGCAACGTTGGTTGTCAACAAACTTCGCGGCGGTCTGAAAATCGCGGCAGTCAAGGCCCCCGGCTTTGGTGACCGTCGCAAGGCCATGCTGCAAGATATCGCCATTCTGACCGGTGGTCAGGTCATCAGCGAAGATCTGGGCATGAAGCTGGAAAGCGTCACGATGGACATGCTTGGCACCGCCAAGACCATCAAGATCACCAAGGATGAGACCACCATCGTTGACGGGTCCGGCGAGAAAGCTGAAATCGAAGCCC
This sequence comes from Roseinatronobacter sp. NSM, assembly GCF_052379845.1. Taxonomy (NCBI): domain Bacteria; kingdom Pseudomonadati; phylum Pseudomonadota; class Alphaproteobacteria; order Rhodobacterales; family Paracoccaceae; genus Roseinatronobacter; species Roseinatronobacter sp. NSM. The sequence continues at coordinate 27,660 of NZ_JBQTCF010000041.1, forward strand.
GCGTGGCCCAGATCCGTCAGCAGATCGAAGAAACAACATCCGACTACGACAAGGAAAAACTGCAAGAACGTCTGGCCAAACTGGCCGGTGGTGTTGCGGTCATCCGCGTGGGCGGCATGTCCGAAATCGAAGTCAAGGAACGCAAGGACCGCGTTGATGATGCCCTGAACGCGACCCGCGCGGCCGTGCAGGAAGGTATCGTTGTGGGCGGCGGTGTGGCCCTGATCCAGGCTGGCAAGGTTCTGGAAGGTCTGTCCGGCGATAACAGCGACCAGACAGTTGGTATTTCCATTGTGCGCAAGGCACTGGAAGCGCCGCTGCGTCAGATCGCGGAAAATGCTGGTGTGGACGGGTCGGTTGTTGCGGGCAAAATCCGCGAGAGCAACGACAAATCCTTCGGGTTCAACGCACAGACCGAAGAATATGGCGACATGTTCAAATTCGGCGTGATCGACCCTGCGAAAGTTGTGCGCACAGCCCTTCAGGATGCAGCTTCGGTTGCAGGTCTGCTGATCACCACAGAAGCCATGATTGCCGACAAGCCAGAGCCGAAAGGCCAGGGCGGCGGCGGCGGCATGCCCGACATGGGCGGCATGGGCGGCATGGGCGGCATGATGTAAGCCACCCTGCCCATAATGGCAGAGATAGAGAAGGGCCGCGCTTGTCGCGGCCCTT
>NZ_JBQTCF010000042.1:0-24847 GCF_052379845.1 Roseinatronobacter sp. NSM
GGCCCTTATCCGGCGCTGAACGCCCACCGCGCCCTGCGCGGAACGCGCACGGCCAGCATGGGTTTCAGCAGCGGCTGCGCATATCGGCGCAGGTCCAGCGCCTCATGCACGCCAACACTCTGTTCCCCGTCGATACAGGTGCGCACTGCCGAGCGCGTGTAAAACGGCGCGTCCAGCATGGCCAGTTCCTGACGCGGCACAAACCCCGCATCTGCGCGCGTTTCGCGCCGAACCGCCCACAGGCTGCGGGCCATGCGCGCGCGGGGCGGCGGGGCGGTCTGTTCGGTGCGCCCGTCGCGGTGAAACTGCAACGCAATGCTTTCTGACCGGCCATCGCGCAGCGTGGCGTCATAAAAGCAGCTTGTGCCGCGCTTGTGGGGGAACCGCCCCCATGTCCAGTAGTTGAAATCATCTTCCAGCGCGCTGGTGCCGTAATTCGAGTCGAAATAGCCATGCCCCGTCCAGTGGTGTCCGGGGTCCAGCGCGACATCAATCCGCGCAATTGGCGCGAAGGGCTGCCAACAGTGGCGGCCATCGGGCGTCAGGTCATAGGTCTGGCCAAACAGCGTTTCGGGGTGCAGCGTGATGGTGCCGCGCACCCGGCTGACAAGCGGGGGCGAGGATATCTCGTTCACCTCTATCACCAGTTTGTCACCGTCCCAGCGCATGGAACTGGGGCCAACCTCCAATGTATCGGCGCTTTGGCGCAGGGCGCTGCGCCCGCGGTCTGTCATGGTGAAGCGCGATTTCGGCCCATATGTGGCGACATTGATGCAGCAATGGTTTTGCGGATCGCGCCGTCCTGACCACCGATACCATGGCGAAAATACCGACCCGATGAACCCGATCACCGAAATGGCGCAGGTGCCATCATCGCTTAGCCCGTCGACATACCACCAGTGATAGCCGTTTGGCGCGACATGGGCGCTGAAATCCGGTCGGCCATCGCGGCATGTGCGGCGTGTTGCCCCGACAGGGCCGCCATTGGCACCCCCGCCCCCGGATGCACCCCGCCCCCCGCCAGATACAGCCCCGCCAGTTGGGTGCGCGCCTGTGGCCGCTGGAATGTCGCAAAGGTCCCGTTCGGACTGAGGCCATACAGCGCCCCCTGACTGTGGGGAAACAGCGCTGCGAAATCCTGCGGATGGGTTGTCGTCACATTGGCGGGTGTCAGGTGCAGGCCGAAACGCGCCAGCCTGGCGAAAGGGTCGGTCGGGCATGTGTTGTGGCCTTCGGGTTGGCCCGCGCCAAGCGGCGGGGCATTCAGGATAAGTTGAAAACGCTCATGCCCATCAGGCAAGCCCGATGCGCGGTCTTGGGCGCACATATAGATGGTGGGGTTTGCGGGTCTCAAACCTTGTGCAAGGGGTTCGAATTCCTGCCTTGGGTCATCAGCAAAAAAGACATTGTGATAGGCCAGTGCAACACGCCCAAGACCCCGGCCCGCAACCTGCGCGGAAAATGTCCATACATCGGCTGACAGGCTGCGCGGGGTGATTTGCTGGGGTTTGGGGGCGCCTGCTGCTTGCCCAAGCAGTGCCGGCAAGGCGGCAGGGTCCCCATTGAACACCACCTGGGGGCCGTTCAGGGTTTCTCCATTGGCCAGATGCAGCCCGCTGACTGCGCCATTTGTGGTTGCAATGGCGCGCACGCGGCAATTCAGGCGCAGCGTGCCGCCCAGCCGTATCAGCAGATCCGCCAGCACCTGCGCAAGCCGGGCCATGCCCCCCTTGACGGCCCAGACCCCCGCGCCTTCGGCTTGCCATATCAGCGCCAGAACCGCAGGGGCCAGTAACGGATTTCCGCCCACATAGGTGGCATACCGCCCGAACAGCTGGCGCAAATGCGGGTTGGAAAACCGCGCCTGCAGCATGCGTTCAAGGCTTAGGCCGGGGCGCAGCCATGGCAAGGTGACAGGGCGCGCCAGGGCGGCGCGCGCGGCGGCCCATGCGTTGGGGCGGGGGGCAAACATGACCGGCGCGCGAAAGGCATCATAGAGCGCTGCGCTTTGTGCGGAAAAACTGCGGTATTCCCTTTCGGCCTTCGACCCGAACGCGGCAGCAATCGCGCGGGCGTTGTGGTCTGCGCAGGGCGTCAGGTCCAGCCGCGTGCCATCGGTCCAGAAATGGCGCGCCAGCACCGGCAGGGCAACCAGCGTCAGGTGGTCGTCCAACCGCGTGCCAGCGGCATGAAACACATCGTCCAGCACTGCGCGCAGTGTCAGAACCGTGGGGCCAGCGTCAACAGGGCCTGCAGCGCTGTCGGTGGTGCGGATTTTGCCACCCGGCCATGAATGCCCTTCGCATACGGTGACCTTGTGGCCCTGTGCGGCCAGATAAATGGCCGCAACCAGCCCGCCAATACCGGCACCGACCACGAGGATGGGTTCTTTTTTGATGTTCATGTCGGGAATTCTTGACTCTTTCTGCGAAACTGTCCAGTTTAACTTACACTATACTGTAGAAAATATTTGACAGTCAGTCGCGCAAGGGGGACCAGATGGAACTTGGCAGACGGATAGACAGGGCGATGAGTGCCGCAATTGCGCGCGCGCAAGGGGCTGCGGGCACCCCTGATGAAGTGCCCGGGCGGCTGGCGGCGGCGCTGAATTATGCAGTTACCCCCGGCGGTGCGCGCATACGGCCCACGATTTGCCTGTCGGTGGCGCTGGCCTGTGGCGATGACCGCCCCGACCTTGCGGACCGCGCCGCCGTCGCGCTGGAGTTGATCCATTGCGCCAGTCTGGTGCATGACGATTTGCCGGCCTTTGACAATGCCAGCTTCCGGCGGGGCAAGCCCACGGTGCATCTGGCCTTTTCCGAACCCTTGGCCGTGCTGACTGGCGACAGCCTGATTATTGCAGGCTTCGACCTGCTGGGCGGTGCGGCCCCTGCCGATGCTGCGCGCGCGCTGCAACTGGTGCAATTGCTGGCCCGTCATACGGGCATGCCGCATGGTATTTGCGCCGGGCAGGGGTGGGAAAGCGAAGCGCGTGTGGATTTGCGCGCCTATCACCGCGCAAAAACGGCAGCGCTGTTTGTGGCGGCCACGCAAATGGGGGCCTTGGCGGCGGGTCATGAACCCGGCCCATGGGAAGAACTGGGTGCCCGCATCGGCGAGGCGTTTCAGGTCGCCGATGATTTGCGCGATGCGCTGTATGATGAAACCACGCTGGGCAAACCTGTGGGGCAGGATGCGGCCTATGCGCGCCCCTCGGCAGTGCAGGAACTGGGCGTGCAAGGGGCCATCAAGCGGTTGCATGACATTCTGGGCGGCGCGATTGCGTCGATTCCGTCATGTCCGGGGGAAGCGCAGCTTGCGCAATTGGTGCGCCTCTATGCGGAACGCATGACGCCGGTTGCGCCGGTGCGTGCGTAAGCAGATGACGCAACAGGATGGGCATGTCGCACCGCTTCGGCCTGCGGGGCTGATAAACCGGCTGGCGGCGTCGCCGCGGTTTCAGGCGTTCGCGGCGCGGGTGCCGGTTTTGCGCAGCATCGCCCGGCGCGAAGGCGCGGCGCTGTTTGACCTGATGCAGGGGTTTGTCAGCAGCCAGATGCTGGTTGCATTGGTGGAATTGCGCGTGTTGCACCTGTTGGCCGATGGCCCCGCCACCCCCGATGCGTTGGGCGCGCGCCTGAATGTGCCGCCGGACCGTATGGCGGTGCTGTTGCAGGCGGGTGCGGCCATGCGCCTGTTGCGTCGCAAGGGCGCAAGGTTCCATCTGGCACAGCGCGGCGCGGCCTTTCTGGGGGTGGCGGGGTTGGAAGACATGGTGCGCCACCACGCGGTTTTATACGGCGATCTGGCCGATCCGGTGGCGTTCCTGCGCGGTGAAACTGTGCCTGCGCTGGCGAATTTCTGGCCCTATGTGTTCGGCGCGTCGGGTCCCATGGACCCCGAAGTGTCCGCGCGCTATTCCCGCCTGATGGCTGACAGCCAGACGATTGTTGCGGCAGAGGCGCTGGCCAGCGTGTCCCTGAAGGGGGCGTCACAGCTGCTGGATGTAGGGGGCGGGACAGGCGCGTTTTTGCGCGCCGTGCGCGCGCGGTATCCCGCGCTGGACCTTGCGCTGTTCGACTTGCCCGATGTGGTGGCCCTGGCCGACCTGCCGGAAAACGTGGCCCGTCACGGCGGGTCCTTCCGCGATGATGCGCTGCCGCAAGGGGCGGATGCCATTTCGCTGGTGCGGGTGCTGTATGACCACAGCGATGACACTGTTCGCGCGCTGCTGGCCAAAGTATTCGCTGCCTTGCCAGCGGGCGGCAAGGTGCTGGTGATTGAACCCATGTCAGGCGGTGCGCGCCCTGATCGCCATACTGATGTGTATTTTGCAGTTTACACATTGGCCATGCAAACTGGCCGCACCCGCAGCGCGCAAGAAATTGGCGTCCTGCTGCGTAACGCCGGTTTTGCAAATATCCGCCCCATAGCGACGCGCAGGCCCTATGTGGCTGCAGTGATTGTGGCACAGAAGCTGTAATCTTGGCCTGTCATCTTAAAATTACTGTCAATTAGAATTGACACCTGCATATGTATCGTTAAGATTACACATGGGAATAGTGAGTCGACAGCGAAGCAAAACGCAACGCAAGGCCACCACCCGGAGGGTTCCTGTGCATACTGACGCCATCATCCTGAAAGCGCCCCGCCAGCTGTCGCTGGGCCGTGTTGCGCTGAACCCCGCAGGGGCAGGGGATCTGGTGGTCCGTGTGGCGCATTCGGGCATTTCAACAGGGACAGAACGGTTGTTCTGGACCGGCGAAATGCCGCCATTTCCGGGCATGGGCTACCCGCTTGTGCCCGGCTATGAAGCCAGCGGTGTGGTGGAACAGGCCGGTGCTGATACCGGGTTCCGCGTGGGCGAGCATGTTTTTGTGCCCGGTGCGAACTGCTATGCACCGACCGACGATGGCGCAGTTTACGGCCTGTTTGGCGCAGCGTCGCGCCATCTGGTCACGGATGCGCGGCGCGTCACCCGCATTGACCCCGCCTTGGGGGCAGAAGGCGCGTTGCTGGCGCTGGCTGCGACGGCATATCACGCCGTGGCGGGGCCACATGCGCGTTTGCCCGGTCTGGTGGTCGGGCATGGTGTTCTGGGGCGGCTGGTGGCGCGCAGTGTCATCGCGCTTGGCGGTCCTGCGCCGCAAGTGTGGGATGTGAACCCAGCGCGCCATGCGGGGGCGCAGGGCTACGCTGTGTGCCACCCTGACGATGACGCGCGCCGCGATTATGCCTGCATTCTGGACGCATCGGGCGCGGCAGGGCTGCTGGAGCAGTTGATCGGGCGTGTGGCCAAGGGCGGCGAGGTTGTGCTGGCCGGTTTTTACACCACGCCCCTGCAATTCACCTTTGTCCCTGCCTTCTTGCGCGAACTGCGCTTGCGCGTGGCGGCGGAATGGCAACCCGAAGACATGATTGCCACGCGCGATCTGATCGAAAGCGGCGCCTTGTCGCTGGCGGGGTTGATTACCCATCACGCCAAACCAGCGGATGCCGCGCGCGCTTATGAACAGGCCTTCAGTGATGCTGACTGCCTGAAAATGATACTGAACTGGGAGGCTTGAGAGATGACGCTTGATATTCCGAACCTGAAGGATTTTGACAAGCGGCTGCGCGACGAGGCCCATGAAGAGCCGTCGTTGGAAATTCCGCAAGACCCGCCCAGCAAACACACCCAGATCATAGCGATCTATGGCAAGGGCGGGATTGGCAAATCCTTCACGCTGGCCAACCTGTCCTGCATGATGGCTGAACAGGGCAAGCGCGTGCTGCTGATTGGCTGTGACCCGAAATCGGATACAACCAGCCTGTTGTTCGGCGGCAAGGCGTGTCCCACCATCATTGAAACATCCACCCGCAAGAAGCTGGCGGGCGAGGAAGTGGCCATTGGCGATGTCTGCTTCAAGCGCAACGGCGTGTTTGCCATGGAACTGGGCGGGCCGGAAGTCGGGCGCGGTTGCGGGGGGCGCGGCATTATCCACGGGTTCGAACTGCTGGAGAAACTGGGCTTCCATGACTGGGACTTCGATTATGTCCTGCTGGATTTTCTGGGCGATGTGGTCTGCGGGGGTTTTGGCCTGCCGATTGCGCGCGACATGGCACAGAAGGTTATTCTGGTCGCATCGAATGACCTGCAATCGCTGTATGTGGCCAATAACGTGTGTTCGGCGGTGGAATATTTCCGCAAGATGGGCGGCAATGTCGGTGTGGCAGGGCTGGTCATCAATAAAGATGACGGCACGGGCGAAGCGGCGGCTTTTGCAAAATCGGTGAATATTCCGGTGCTGGCGGCCATTCCGCAAGATGATGATCTGCGCAAGAAATCCGCGAATTACCAGATTGTGGGCAGTGCGGCCAGCAAGTGGGGATCGCTGTTTGTGGGCCTGGCCGAGGCTGTGGAGCTTGCCCCGCCCCTGCGCCCCGACCCGCTGGATCAGGACGGGCTGCTGGCGCTGTTCGACAGCAAGGATACGGGCGGCGATATTGTGCTGGAACCGGCCACCGACACAGACATGCGCGGCAAGAACGCCGTGGCGAAAGCGTCGCTGGAAGTGGTGTATGACGATGCCTGATGATTTTGCGCATATGGAACAGGGGGGCCAGCCCCCCATCGCCTGCGGCGATTCCCCCCGGAGTATTTCGGGCAAGATGAAGGATGATCTGGCTGCAGGGCAGGCGGATGGCATGGGATGTCATGCGCCGATGCAACAGATGGAGGCCAGGACGCGCGCTGCCGGGAACGGGGCCGTGCTGGACCAGTTTGCCAGGGATTACCCGCGCGGCCCGCATGACAAGCCGGAATCGATGTGCCCTGCGTTTGGGTCCTTGCGGGTGGGCCTGCGCATGCGGCGTGTGGCAACTGTGCTGTCGGGGTCTGCGTGTTGTGTCTATGGGCTGAGTTTTGTCAGCCATTTCTATGGCGCGCGGCGGTCCGTGGGCTATGTGCCGTTCAATTCGGAATCGCTGGTCACGGGCAAGCTGTTCGAAGATATCCGCGATGCGGTGCATGACATGGCGGACCCTGCGCAATATGATGCGATTGTGGTGACCAATCTGTGTGTGCCCACGGCGTCGGGCGTGCCGCTGCGGTTGCTGCCCAAGGACATAAACGGTGTGCGCATTGTGGGAATAGATGTGCCCGGATTCGGGGTGCCCACCCATGCCGAGGCCAAGGATGTGCTGGCCGGCGCCATGTTGAATTATGCCCGCCAAGAGGTTGAGGCGGGACCGGTGCCTGCGCCGCTGGCTGGCCGCACGGACCGCCCGACGGTTGCGCTTCTGGGCGAGATGTTCCCTGCCGATCCCATGATGATCGGCGCGATGCTGGCCCCCATGGGGCTGGCCGCAGGGCCTGTCGTGCCGTGCCGCGAATGGCGCGAGTTATATGCTGCGCTGGATTGCGGCGCGGTTGCGGCCATCCATCCGTTTTATGCGGCGGCGGTGCGGGAATTTCAGGCCGCAGGGCGGCCTGTGATAGGGTCCGCGCCCGTGGGGGTTGAGGGCACGCATGACTGGCTGGCCGCGATTGGCGCTGCGTTCAATGTGGCGCCAGAGCGGATTGCCGCGGCGCAAAATGCGTTTGTGCCCGCAGTGCGCGCAGCGCTGGCGGGTGCCCCCGTCAAGGGCCGGATCACGCTGTCGGGGTATGAAGGGTCGGAGCTGTTGGTGGCGCGCCTGCTGGTCGAGAGCGGGGCGGATCTGGCCTATGTGGGCACGGCCTGTGCGGCGTCGAAATGGTCAGCGGCGGACCGCGACTGGCTGGAAGCGCGCGGTGTGGTTGTGAAATTCCGCGCGTCATTGGCTGATGATCTGGCTGCTGTTGACGGGCTGGAACCTGATCTGGCCATTGGCACCACGCCTGTGGTGCAGCATGCCAAGCAAAAGGGCATCCCGTCGCTGTATTTCACCAACCTGATTTCCGCGCGTCCCCTGATGGGACCGGCGGGGGCGGGGTCCTTGGGCGAAGTGGTCAATGCCGCCATCAATGGCAAGGCGCGCATGGACATGATGCGCGATTTCTTCGACGGGGTGGGGACGGGCGACACTGCCGGTATTTGGGAAGGCAGCCCGAACCTGCGCCCTGATTTCCGCGCCCAGCACCAGAAAAAACTGGACAAGGCCGCGCGCGCGGCCAAAGCGCAGGAGATGATCTGATGCTGGTTCAAGATCATGATCGCGCGGGCGGGTATTGGGGGGCAGTCTATGCCTTTTGTGCCGTCAAGGGGTTGCAGGTTGTCATTGATGGCCCTGTGGGGTGTGAAAACCTGCCTGTAACATCGGTTCTGCATTACACCGACGCGCTGCCGCCGCATGAATTGCCGATTGTCGTTACCGGACTGGGCGAGGATGAAATGTCGTCAGGCACCGAGGAATCGATGGCGCGGGCGTGGAAAACGCTTGATCCCGCGCTGCCTGCGGTTGTCGTCACAGGGTCCATTGCGGAAATGATCGGCGGGGGGGTGACCCCGCAGGGCACGAATATTCAACGCTTCCTGCCGCGCACCATTGATGAGGATCAATGGGAAGCGGCCGACCGCGCCATGACATGGCTGTTCACCGAATTCGGCCAGACCAAGGGTCGCATGCCGCCGGAGAAGAAGCGCGAGGAGGGGGCGCGCCCGCGTATCAATATCCTTGGGCCGATGTATGGCACGTTCAATATGCCGTCTGATCTGGCTGAAATCCGCCGACTGGTCGAAGGGATCGGCGCGGAGGTCAACATGGTCATGCCATTGGGTGCCCATCTGGCCGATATGCGCAATCTGGTGAATGCTGATGTCAATATCGTGATGTACCGCGAATTCGGGCGTGGATTGGCCGAATGTCTGGGCAAGCCCTATTTGCAAGCGCCCATCGGCATGGACAGCACAACGCGCTTTCTGCGTCGTTTGGGCGAATTGCTGGAACTGGACCCGGAGCCGTTCATTGCACGCGAAAAGCATTCGACGCTGAAGCCGGTCTGGGATTTATGGCGTTCCGTGACACAGGATTTCTTTGCCACGGCCAGTTTTGCGGTTGTGGCGTCTGAAACCTATACGCGGGGCTTGCGCAAATATCTGGAAGAAGACCTTGGCCTGCCCTGTGCCTTCGCGGTGGCGCGCGTTCGCGGCACCAAGACCGACAATGACCGTGTGCGCGCGCTGCTGGGTGCAAAGCGCCCCTTGGTGGTGTTCGGGTCCATCAATGAGAAGATGTATCTGGCCGAGTTGAAGGCCGGACACGGGCCAGCGCCTGCGTTCATTCCCGCCAGTTTTCCCGGCGCGGCGATAAGGCGCCATACTGGCACGCCCATGATGGGCTATGCGGGCGCGAGCTATGTTTTGCAAGAAGTGTGCAACGGGCTGTTTGACGCGCTGTTCCATATTCTGCCGCTGGGCAGCCAGATGGACGCCGCTGCAGCCACGCCCACCAATTTGCGCCGTGACTTGCCATGGTCCGCCGAGGCCAAGGCCGAACTGGACCGCATTGTGGCCCAGCACCCTATTTTGACCCGCATTTCTGCCGCGCGCAGCCTGCGCGACGCCATAGAGGCCGCGGCACTGGACCGCGGGGCAGATGAAATCGACAGCGAATTGGTTGCGGCGCTTCGCCCAGACCTGACCCGCGCGTGACCACAGGAGGAAAGACCATGGCCGATTACACCGTGAATGCCCCCAGACCCCGCAACGAGCGTGCGCAGAACTGGGAATACAGGCTTTATTTCAGCGTGATCTTTGTTTTGGCGCTGGCAACGGGTCTGCTGACCTGGAGCTGGCGTGTCGTGACCACCGGCAAATTGCCGCGCCTTGGGCCGGTGGGCCGTGCGCTGGCCGATGCGCATGTGATCGCGCCGATTATTTTCCGCAGCTGAAAAGCTGTGTGACCGATATTCCCGTGGGCAGGGTCTGCGGGATTTTGGCGCCCCGTAAAAAGGGCACCATCCCGGCCGCAGGGTGTGCGGTGCCAGTCTTATGATCCGGAGGATACTATGGCTGAAAGAACTGACCTGTCGTTTACAGGTCTTACCGACGAGCAGGCCCAGGAGCTGCACTCGGTCTATATGAGCGGGCTTTGGCTGTTTTCAGCTGTTGCCATCGTGGCTCATTTGGCCGTGTTCATCTGGCGCCCGTGGTTCTGAAGGGATTAGAACATGAGCAAGTTTTACAAAATCTGGCTGATCTTTGATCCGCGCCGCGTTTTCGTGGCACAGGGCGTGTTCTTGTTTCTTCTGGCTGCGATGATCCATTTGGTGCTGTTGTCAAGCGACGGCTACAACTGGTTCCAGATCGCTGCCGAGAAATACGGCCGCTAAGACGCGTTTTTGCGTCCCGACTGTGGGCGGCGTGGCACACCGTGCCGCCCGCAGCCATCCATTCAACATATGACGGCCTTGACGGCCGCCGAGCCTAGCGGAGGGAAGCATGGCGCTGCTAAGCTTCGAGCGCAAATACCGTGTGCCAGGTGGCACGCTGGTCGGCGGGAATTTGTTCGACTTCTGGGTCGGGCCGTTCTACGTCGGCTTTTTCGGGGTCACGACAGTGTTTTTTGCCGTGCTCGGAACGCTCTTGATATTTTGGGGGGCGGTGCTGCAAGGCACATGGAACCCTTGGCTGATTTCAATTAATCCCCCACCCCTGTCTTACGGGTTGGGTCCGGCACCGCTGCTTGAAGGCGGGCTATGGCAGATTGTCACCATCTGCGCGATCGGGGCGTTTGTGTCCTGGGCGCTGCGCGAGGTGGAGATCTGCAAGAAACTGGGCATGGGCTATCATGTGCCCTTTGCCTTTGGTGTGGCGATTTTTGCCTATGTCACGCTGGTGGTCATTCGCCCGGTGCTGATGGGGGCCTGGGGGCATGCGTTCCCATATGGCATCTGGACGCATCTGGATTGGGTGTCCAATGTTGGCTACACTTACGGCAATTTCCACTACAACCCGGCGCATATGATCGCGGTGACCTTCTTCTTCACCACGACACTGGCGCTGGCGCTGCATGGCGCGCTGGTTCTGTCGGCAGCCAACCCCAAGAAGGGCGAAGTCATGAAAACGCCCGACCATGAAGACACGTTTTTCCGCGACTTGATCGGCTATTCGGTGGGCACATTGGGCATTCACCGTGTTGGTCTGTTGCTGGCGCTGAATGCCGGGTTCTGGTCGGCGGTCTGTATCGTGATTTCGGGCACCATCTGGTTTGACCAGTGGGTGTTCTGGTGGGACTGGTGGCTTGATCTGCCGTGGTGGCGCGATATCGCAGGAGGCATCAATGGCTGAGTATCAGAACATCTTTACACAAGTGCAGGTGCGGGCCGCCCCCGAAATGGGCCTGGTCGAAGGCGTAGAGCTGGAAAACCGCACCAAATCTGCCAGCTTCTCCAACCTTGCGGGTTGGTTTGGCAACGCCCAGATCGGGCCTGTCTATCTGGGGGCCATGGGTGTGCTTAGCCTTGTGTCCGGCCTGACATGGTTTGTGATGGTGGGCATGTGGTATTGGTATCAGGCCGGGTTCAACCCCGCCGTGTTCATGCGCGACCTGTTCTGGTTCTCGCTGGACCCGCCGGGGCCTGAATACGGGTTGCGCATGCCACCCATTGCAGAAGGGGGCTATTTCCTGATTGCATCCTTCTTCTTGCTGATTTCGGTGCTGTCGTGGTGGGTGCGCACATGGTTGCGCGCCGAAGCGCTGGGGATGGGCAAACATGTGTCTTGGGCATTTGCCAGCGCCATCTGGCTGTTTCTGGTGCTGGGCCTGTTCCGCCCCATCCTGATGGGGTCCTGGTCCGAGGCCGTGCCCTATGGCATCTTCTCGCATCTGGACTGGACCAACCTGTTTTCCTTGCGTTACGGCAACCTGTTCTACAATCCGTTCCATGCGCTGTCGATTGTGTTCCTGTATGGGTCGGCGTTGCTGTTTGCCATGCACGGGGCCACCATTCTGGCCGTCAGCCGTTTCGGCGGTGACCGCGAGCTGGAGCAGATTGTGGACCGTGGCACTGCATCTGAACGGGCGGCCCTGTTCTGGCGCTGGACCATGGGCTTCAATGCCACAATGGAAGGGATTCACCGTTGGGCGTGGTGGTTTGCGGTTCTGTGCACATTGACAGGCGGTATCGGCATTCTGTTGACGGGCACCGTCGTTGATAACTGGGCCATCTGGGCCGAGGATCGCGGCTATCGTCCCACCTATTAAGGAGCACTGACATGGCTGAACATGACTACATCCGTCAAACCACGTCCGAACGCATACGCAACTGGATCTTGTATGAAATGTTGCGCGGTGCCGGGTATGCGGCCACAGTGCTGGTGGGGATCGGGGCAATCATCGGGCTGATTTATATCGTAAGCCTGTTCTTGCCCGAAGACAGCAAGAACGCGCCCCCGCCAATGCCCTATAGCCAGATTGATGCACCCCTTGCCGTGGCCATTGATCACGCATGATGTGAAACACGGGGCAGGGCGCCACACGCGGCCTGTCCCACACCAGGTTCGGACCAGATAGCCGGTCCGGATGCGGGCATGTGACGCCCGGTTCCCTTTCCTGTTGGCGACAGGGAACTGGTGCCGTGCGGGCAATGCCCCACGGCACCTTTTTTCACAGCTGGGCCCGGGCCATGTTCCGGGCAGGGAGGGACGCAATGCGCGGCAGGGAACTTTACGGTATCGACACCCCGCAACTGGACCGTATCGGGGGACCTGCTGACCTGCGGGACCTGACGGATGCGGACCTGTCCGTTCTGTGTGATGAATTGCGCCGCGAAACCATCGAAGTGGTCAGCCGCACAGGCGGGCATCTGGGGTCGTCGCTGGGGGTGGTGGAACTGACAGTGGCGCTGCATGCGGTGTTTCGCGCGCCTTTTGATAAACTGGTCTGGGATGTCAGCCACCAATGCTACCCGCATAAAATACTGACAGGCAGGCGCGCCGAGATGGGCACGCTGCGCCAGCAGGACGGGCTGTCGGGCTTTACCAAGCGCAGTGAATCTGCCTTTGACCCGTTTGGCGCGGCGCATAGTTCAACCAGCATTTCCGCGGCCCTTGGGTTTACCATCGGGCGTGATATGGGCCAGCCTACCGGTGATGCGATTGCGGTCATCGGCGATGGGTCCATCACGGCAGGCATGGCCTATGAGGCGCTGAACAACGCAGGCAGTGAAGGGCGGCGGTTATTCGTCATTCTGAACGACAATGACATGTCCATTGCGCCCCCGGTGGGTGCGATGAACAGCTATCTGAACCAGTTGAACGGCCAGTCCACGGGGCAGGGGGCCACGCTTCAGGACATTGCGCAGGGGTTCATCGCGGCACTGCCCGAACCCCTGCGCGAACAGGCACAACGCGCCCGCGCGCTGGCAGCAGGCAGCCCGCCAGATGCCACGATGTTCGAACATCTGGGCTTTACCTATATCGGGCCGATTGACGGCCATTCCCTGCCGGACCTGTTGGCCACATTGCGCATGGCGCGCGACCGCGCCGAAGGGCCGGTGCTTATTCATGTGCGCACCATCAAGGGCAAGGGCTACGCCCCCGCCGAAGGGGCGGCGTGCAAATACCACGGCGTTGCGAAATTCGACGTGGCATCAGGCCAGCAGGCCAAGGCCAGCGCGAACGCCCCCAGCTACACGGCGGTGTTCGGGCGCACCCTTGCGGATGAGGCCGCGCGCGACCCGCTTGTGGTTGCTGTCACGGCGGCCATGCCCAACGGCACCGGCGTTGACATCATGGCGCAGCGGTTTGCGCGGCGCGTGTTCGATGTGGGTATTGCCGAACAGCACGCGGTCACATTTGCCGCCGGCATGGCCGCCAGCGGGTTGCGCCCGTTCTGCGCGATCTATTCCACGTTTCTGCAGCGCGGCTATGACCAGATTGTGCATGACGTGGCGCTGCAGGGCTTGCCCGTGCGCTTTGCGATTGACCGCGCCGGACTGGTGGGCGCGGATGGCGCGACGCATGCGGGCAGTTTTGACATTGCATTCATGACCAACCTGCCCGGTATGGTGGTCATGGCCCCATCAGACGAGGTGGAGTTGATGCATATGATCGCCACTTCCGCCAAATATGACGACGGCCCGATTGCGTTCCGTTTTCCGCGTGGGGCTGGCACAGGGGCAGAATTGCCCGAACGCGGCAGTATTCTGGACATCGGCAAGGGGCGCATCGTGCAAGAAGGCACGCGGCTGGCGTTTTTGTCATTCGGGGCGCATCTGGGTGAAGTGCACCTTGCCGCCGAGGCATTGGCCGCGCGTGGCATAAGCTGCACCATCGCGGATGCACGTTTTGCCAAACCGCTGGACACCGCCCTGATTGACCAATTGTCGCGCCACCATGAAGCCGTGATCACGGTTGAACAAGGCGCGCAAGGCGGGTTCGGGGCGCAGGTACTGCATTATCTGGCCAATTCGGGCGGCTTGTCGCGCGGGTGCAGTCTTCGCACGATCACCCTGCCGGACCGCTTTATCCATCAGGCCAGCCCTGCGGCGATGTATGAAGACGCAGCCATGTCCGCGCGCGATATTGAATCTGTCGCGCTTGAAAGCCTTGGGATTACGTCCATAAGGCGCAGCACTGCCGCGCAAGGCTAGGCGCGGGCCGCACTTGATGTGCCGTTATCGCGTGTCGCGCCAACCCGCGAACCGGCGCTGCGCTTAAAACCACGCGACCATTTTCCAGCAAACCACCCGATACAGCGACGCAAGCCGTCGCTGTATTTTTGTGCATTCCGGCATGGTTGGCAAGAAATGTTGATTAAACCTTTAATTAAGCATTGACCGGCAGATTTTGTGTAGATTAATCGTTACATCAAAGGGGATGCAGATGGCCAGTCTAAAGCAGATTGCACAGGAAATGGGTGTTTCGGTCGCCACCGTGTCAAATGTGCTGACAGGCAAGGGGCGCGTGTCCGAAGACCTAAGCGCGCGTATCAAGGCGCATGCAGACGCCATTGGCTACAAGCCAAGCGTGTTTGCGCGGGCGTTGAAAACCGGCCAAAGCGGGGTTCTGGGGCTGGTCATGCCGGACCTGACCAACCCCTTGTTCCCGCGCATTGCCCAAAGCCTGTCGATTGCCGCCGAACAGCGCGGGCTGGGCATCCTGATCGGGGATTCGCGCGGCAATGCCGACCGCCAGCGCGAAGCCATCCACTGGCTTGCAGACCGGGGCGTGGATGGCGTGCTGATTGTCCCGCAAAAAGGCACATCGCCCGAAGCGCCCGCTGGCCTGCCCAATGTCATCATCAACACGGCATCTGACCCCCGTTCAGCGGTGGCGGCGGACCATGTGGGGGGGGGCACCTTGCTGGGGCGGCATATTTCCCGACTTGGCCACCGGCATGTGGCCCTGCTGGGCGGCGATCCGGTGTCCGAGGTGCAGCAAGACCGCATCAAGGGTATGATTGCCGGTCTGGGGCAGGGCGTCACCTGTCACACCATCTGGGGCGATGACGGGCTGGCGGCGTTGCCCGCGCTTGCGGCGGAAGGTGTCACCGCGGTGATGGCTACATCGGACCTGCTGGCCCTTGGGGCGCATTCGCGCCTGTCGCAATCTGGCGTTCGTGTGCCAGACGATATCAGTCTGACGGGGTTTGATGACCTGCCGCTGGCAGTGGCCATGCACCCCGCCCTGACGACTGTTGCGCAGGATATGGACAGCATTGCCGCCCATGCGCTGCGTATTCTGACCGACCGAATTGCGCAAAGGCCCGACCAGACCCAAGGCGTCGCGGTGCCGATGCAATTGGTGCTGCGCGCCTCCACCATGCAGGCCCCAACGTAACCCCCCCCACCACCACCCACCCAACACGGAGTCCCGGACATGAAACGACTGATCCCCGCATTTATTCTTGGCTGCGCCAGCGCCAGTGCCGCAGCGGCGAACGAAACGCTGACAATCTCGGTCTATTCCTTTGCGCAGGATGAATACCGCGAAGCGCTATATGCCCCCTTTGAGGAAATCTGCGGTTGCCGTCTGGTTGTCGAAACCGGCAACAGCGTGGAACGCATGGCCAAGATTGAAGCCAATGCTGCAAACCCCGTCATTGATATGGCCGTCATTTCCACCCAAGACGCCCTGAGCCTTGCGCGCAAGGGCCTGATTGCGCCGCTGGATACCACGCGACTGACGAATTTCGATCAGCTATACGAGTCTGCAAAAGACCCGATTGGCGACAATATGGCCGTGGGGTATACTTATTACGCGACATCGATTGTGTATCGCTCCGATCTGGTTGAAATAAATTCATGGGCTGATTTGCTGGGTGATGCGCTGGCCGGTCAGGTCACCTTGCCCAATATCACCACCACCCAGGGGCCGCTGACGCTGATGATGCTGGGCAAGGCGCTTGGGCATGAAGATGATTATGCGCCGGTGCTGTCGGCCATCGGGGCGCGGTCGGATGATATTGTCACCTTCTATTCGCGGTCGTCGGAACTGGTGCAGCTTATGAACCAGCAAGAGGTGATTGCCGCCCCTGTCGGGCGTTTCGCTTGGGCCAGCTTCAAGAATTCCGCGCTGCCCTTCGCATGGGCGGACCCCGCCGAAGGGCAGGCTGGCGGCATGAACGTGATGGTCATGACAGCGGGCAACGGGAACGAAGATCTGGCCTATCAGTTCATGGATTACTGGCTGTCCGTCGAGGTTCAGACAAAGGTGGGTGAAATGCTGGTGGACAGCCCCGCCAACCGCGAGGTTGTGCTAAGTGACGACGCCGCCGAAAACCTGACCTATGGCGCCGAGGTGATTGACGCGCTGAACATCCTTAGCGCGGCCGAGATTCTGGACCAGCGCGAAGATTGGGTGAACCAGTGGAATAACGAAGTTATCCGCTAAACGCACCGGCAGGGGCGGCGCTGTCCGCCCCCGCCTTGTTGCCGCGTGGCGGGCCTGCACCGTTCACGGGCTGCCGGGCCTGACCTGACCCCCAAACAGGATTTTCATCATGTTTCGTAACCCGCGAGAGGGGCTTGCGCTTGCGTTGCCCGCTGTCATTTTCGCAACGCTGCTGTTTCTGGTGCCAGTGGCCATTCTGCTGTCAGAAGCGTTCCGTGCAGATGGCGGCTGGTCAGTGCAGGGGTATATTGACTTCTTTTCGGTGCCACTGCACCGCAGCGTGTTTTTGCGCACGCTGAAACTGGGTGTTCTGGTGGCGGGCACGGCGGCGGTCATTGGCTATGCGGCGGCGTTTTGCATTGTCAATCTGGACCCCAAATCGCGCGGCAGGGTGTTCGGGCTGGTTGTCCTGCCACTGATGATTTCGCCGGTTGCGCGAACCTATGCGTGGATTGTCATTCTGGGCCGCACCGGCATTGTGAATGAAACCATCATGGGGCTGGGCCTGTCGCAAACACCGCTGCGGCTGCTGTTTACCGAAACGGCAGTGTTCATCGGCTTGTTGCAGCTTTTCCTGCCGCTGATGATTATCAGTCTGGTGTCGGCAATGGAAAACATTCCGCGCGATGTCATCCCTGCCGCGCGTGTTCTGGGGGCGAACTGGTTTGCGGTGTTTTTCAAGGTCATTCTGCCCCTGACCAAGGAAGGGCTTGTGATCGGGGGAACGCTTGTCTTCACGGGGGCGCTGACGGCCTATATCACACCGGCCATTCTGGGCGGGTCCAAGGTGCTGATGCTGGAAACATTGCTGTATCAGCGTGTCAATGTCGCCAATGATTTCGTGTCGGCCAGTGTAATTGCCATGATCCTGATTGTGATGTCCTTCGCGGCCAACCTGCTGCTGAAGCGCATTGCCACTGCGCGGGGACGTTGAACAGATGCGCCATTTTGCCAACTGGACCATTCTGGGCCTGACGCTGGCCTTCCTGATCGGGCCATTCATCATCATCATTCTGGCGGGCGCGTCGGCAGGACAGAACCTTGCCTTCCCGCCCGAGGGGCTGTCGCTGAAATGGTATCTGAAGGTGTTTACCATCGAAAGCTTCCGCGCCAGTTTCGCGCTGTCCATGGGGCTTGCGGTGTTCGGGACATTGGCCGCGCTGGTGCTGGGCATTCCGGCGGCCTATGCGCTGAACCGGTATGACCTGCCGGGCGCCGAAACCGTGCGCACCATTGTGGCCGCGCCCATCATCGTGCCCGGTATCATCGTCGGGCTTGCGTTGCTGCGCTACATGGTGCTGCCCTTGAATGTGTCGATCACGGCCGCGTTGTTCATGGCGCATACGGCGCTGGTTCTGCCCTATGCGGTGCGGGTGGTGTCATCGTCCATGCATAACCTGCGCGCCGATATGGAAGAAGCCGCAGTTTTGCTGGGGGCCACGCGGTTTCAGGCCTTCGCCAAGGTGGTTTTGCCCAATATTCGCGGCGGGGTGCTGGCGGCGTTCATTCTGGGGTTTGTGACATCGTTCAATCAGGTGCCAGTGTCGCTGTTTCTGTCCGGGCCGGGGGTGCGCACACTGCCGATAGACATGCTTGCCTATATGGAAATCACGTTTGATCCATCAGTGGCGGCGTTGTCTGCGCTGCTGGCCTTCATGTCGCTTGCCATTGTTTTCATTGCTGAACGATTGCTGGGGTTTTCTCGTTATGTCTGACACTTTCGTGCAACTTTCCGATCTGACGCTGGCCTATGGCAAAAGCGTTGCGGTGCCATCGCTGAACCTGTCCATCCGCAAGGGCGAGTTGATCGCGCTGTTGGGGCCATCGGGTTGTGGCAAGACCACGACCATGCGCGCCATCGCGGGCCTGCTGGTGCCCGATCGCGGGCGCATCAGCATTGACGGGCGTGATGTGACCCGCGTGCCCGCCAACAAACGCGGTATCGGGCTGGTGTTTCAGTCCTATGCGCTGTTTCCGCACCTGAACGCGTTTGAAAACGTGGCCTTCGGGTTGCGGTTGCAAAAGCTGCCACAGGCGCAGATTGACAGCCGCACCCGCGCGGGGCTTGCCACTGTGGGGCTGGCCGCGTTCGAGGGGCGCAAACCCGCCGAAATGTCGGGCGGGCAGCAACAGCGCCTTGCCTTGGCGCGGTCCCTTGTCATGCAGCCGAAGGTTTTGTTGCTGGATGAACCACTGTCCAACCTTGATGCACGCCTGCGTCTGGAAATGCGCACCGAATTGCAGCGCGTGCAAAAGGAAACTGGCGTCACGATGGTGTTTGTCACCCATGATCAGGCCGAAGCGCTGGCGCTGGCTGACCGGATTGTGTTGATGAAGGATGGCAGGATCGAACAGCTTGGCACGCCTGCCGAACTTTATGCCCGCCCCAGAACGGCCTTCGCGGCCGATTTCATGGGCTTTGAAAATATCTTGCGCGTTGAAGGCGGTGATCTGGTGTCTGACGCGGGGCGCGTGCGCGCCGGGTTCCGGTCTGACAGCCCGCTTCTGGCATGGCGTCCGGGCGGCGTTCAGGTTGGCACGGGGCCGCATACGGGGCGGGTGCTTGCGTCCAGCTTTGCAGGCGGGCACCGGGAATATGTGATTGACAGCGCTTTGGGCCAGATCAAGGCTGACGCCGCGATTGACCTGCCAGAAGTGCCGCTGGGAAACACGCTGCAGTTTGATTTGCCGCAGCACACCGCCTGCGAGCTTGTGGAATGACCGTCTGGGTTGATACGGACCTTGGGTTTGATGATCTTTGGGCCTTGCTGATCCTGCAGCGCGCGGGGGCACCCCTTGCGGGCATATCCCTTGTGGCGGGCAATGCGGAACTGCCGCAGGTGATATCCAACGCCCAAGGCGCGGTCCATGCCTATGGGCTGGACGCGCCCTTATATTGCGGGGCCAAGCGCCCGCTTTTGCGCATGCAGGAAACAGCGGCGCGTATTCTGGGCGCAGATGGCATGCAAACCCGTGGCCGCCGCTTGCCTGTGGGGGATGTGCCGCTTTCCCCCCTTCCCGCCGTTGATGCACTGGCGGCGTGGTTGCAGGGCACCCAAGCCCCGCGACAGGTCTTGGCGCTGGGGCCATTGACCAATCTGGCGCATCTGGTGCAGCGCCATCCTGACGCCGCGGCGCGGATTACCCGTCTGGTCTGGATGGGCGGCAGCAACGGGCCGGGCAACCATTCGCCCGCAGCGGAATTCAACGCCCTTGCCGACCCCGAGGCCCTGGCCTGTGTTCTGGACGCGCAACTGCCGCTGCAGGTGGTTGACCTTATGGCGTGCCGCACAGTGACCTTCGGGCCGCAGGACATGCCCGCCACCGACCCGCTGACGCGTGACCTGCTGGGGGGGTATCTGGATATCGGGCTGTCGCGCGGGCGCGGGCATATGGCCATATATGACCCGGTGGCGGCGCTTGCCTTGCTGCACCCCGCCCTGTTCGGGTTTCAGCGCGTGCGAATGGACGTGTCCACCACGCCCGATGCCAGCTATGGCGCAACCATGTTCACACCCCACCCCGCAGGGCCGGTTCAACTGGCCATAATACCTGATTCAGATGATATTGCGCAGCGTTGTCTTGCCGCGCTTGAACGGAAAGACCCCGCATGACCCCCCCAACCCCGGATATGGACCTGAACGCCCCGGAATTGCGCGCAAGGGCCGTGCGCGCCGCGCAGGGACAGGCCCCGTTTGATTTGCTGATCGAAGGGGGTCAAGTGCTGGACATGGTGACAGGCCGCCAAAGGCGCGCGGATGTGGGCGTTGTTGGCCCGTTGATTGCCAGCGTCCACGCCCCGGGCAGCGCATATTCCGCCAGCCAGCGGCTGGATGCCACCGGGCAGGTCATTGTTCCCGGTTTCATTGACACGCATATGCATGTCGAAAGTTCGATGGTCACGCCTGCGGAATATGCCGCCGCAGTGGTGCCGCGCGGGGTGACAACGGCCCTGTGGGACCCGCATGAATTCGCCAATGTCATGGGCGACTCCGGTCTGGAGTATGCCTGTCAGTCCGTCACGGGGCTGGCGCTGCGTTTATTGGCGCTGGTGCCGACCTGCGTGCCCTCGGCGCCCGGCTATGAACGCAGCGGCGGTGATTTTACCCCTGCGACAATCGCAAAATGGCTTGCGCGCAGCGATATCCACGGCGCGGCGGAACTGATGACCATGCACGCAGTGTTGCAAGGCGATGCGCGTGTGTCGGGCATTGTGGGTGCGGGCCTTGCCAGTGGCAAGCGGGTTTGCGGCCATGCGCGCGGTCTGACAGGGCCGCAATTGCAGGCATTCGCGGCCAGCGGGGTGGAAACAGACCACGAACTGACCAGCGCCGCCGATCTTCTGGCCAAACTGGAAGCGGGCTTCACCATCGAATTGCGCGGCTCGCATGATCATTTGCTGCCGGAATTCGCAAACGCCTTGCTGGCGCTTGGCGAATTGCCGCAAACAGTGACCCTGTGCACGGATGATGTGTTCCCCGATGCACTGGCCCAAAACGGCGGGCTGGATCATGTGATCCGGCGCTTGATTGCCTGTGGCCTGCCGCCGCTTTGGGCCTACAGGGCTGCGACACTGAACGCGGCAACGCGTATGGGGCGCGGGGATCTGGGGCTTGTCGCGCCCGGTCGGCGTGCCGATCTGGTGGTGCTGTCGGATGTGCAGGCGGTGCGCGCGCATCAGGTTGTTGCAAACGGGCATGTGGTGGCGAAAGACGGTGTTCTGACCGTCGCGCAGCCTGTCCAAGCGCCCGCCTTGCACAACACCATGCATATAGGCCCCGTTGCTGCCGCGCATTTTGAAATTCCCGCCAAAGGACCGAAAGCGCGCATTGCAACCCTGTCCAAACCGCGCTTCCCGGAATGGGGCACGCGCCTCGTTGATGTTGCGCAGGACCGGCTTGTGCTGCCCGCAGACATGATCCGTATGGGCATTATCAACCGGCACGGGGCGAAAACCCCCATGCGGGTGGCGTTTTTGGAAAACTGGGGAACATGGCGGGGCGCGTTTGCAACCACGGTGTCACATGACAGCCATAATCTGACAGTGTTCGGCCAAGACCCGCAGGATATGGCTGTGGCCGCGAATGCCCTGCACGCTGCGGGCGGGGGGCTGGCCGTGGCCAGCAAGGGCAAGCTGCTTGCCTGTCTGCCATTGCCGATATGCGGGCTGGTCAGCGACCGCCCCCTGCCTGACGTTGCGCAGGGCTTCGCCACGGTGCAAGCCGCGCTTGATGCATTGGTGGACTGGTCGCCCCCCTATCTGGTGTTCAAGGCGCTGTTCGGGGCGTCACTGGTGTGCAATGCTGGCCCGCGACTAAGTGATCTGGGGCTGGTGGATGTGTTTGAAGGGCGCGTTTTGGAAAGCTGCATTTTGCAAGACGGACTGTCGTAAGTCGGGTGAATGGACATGAACGCGCCCCGCTTTAAATCGGCATATCCCGCTGATCTGCGATTTTTTCCATGGTGATGTAGGATGTCACTGCATCCAGGTCCAACCGTTCAATCAGGCGCTGGTAGACGCGGTCAAAATCGTTCATGTCCTCGGCCACCACCTTCAGCATATAGTCATAGTCGCCCGCGATGCGGTAAAAATCAATGACATTGGGAATGGCCGTGACGGTGCGGCGAAACAGCTTCAGCCAGTCGCCGGAATGATGGCGCGTGCGGATCATGACAAACACGGTCAGCCCCAGCCCTATTTTCGCAGCGTCCAGTCGCAATGTCTGGCCATCAATAATGCCCGCATCGCGCATGGCCTGTAACCTGCGCCAACACGCATTTTGCGACAGGCCCACGCGTTCGGCCAAGGCGCGTTGCGACAGTGCCGGATCGGATTGCAGGGCGCGCAGGATTTCGCGGTCCATCTGATCTAGCGAAATGGTCTTATTGGGCGAATCTGACAACGAAATACCCCTTATTGTCGCGCGTTTAGGGTCACATGACCCCTGTTTCGCGCGCTAGGCTGTGAATGTCAATTTCGCAACTGCCAAAGGACGACACATCATGACCGCCAATGACAGCCCCCTTGCCCGATTCGCGGCCCAGCTTGACCGCCCCGACCGGCTGGCGTGGTTGCGCGCCGGGTTGATTGGTGAAGGCGTGCCCGTGCCCGGTCCTTTCGGGTCGCATCCTTTGGTGTATGCCGACTATGTGGCCTCTGGCCGGGCCTTGCAGCAGGTGGAACAGTTCGTGATGTCAGACGTGCTGCCCTATTACGCCAACAGCCACACCGAAGCGTCCTTTTGCGGGGCCACCATGACGCAAATGCGCCGCGCCGCGCGCGCGACCATTGCCCGCCTGACGGGCGCGAATGATGATCATGCGGTCATCTTCGCAGGGGCGGGGGCAACAGCGGGAATAAACCGTCTGGTGCAGTTGTTGGGGGTGCCACAGGCGCTGGCGGCGGGCGGGCGCGTTGTCGTGTTTGTTGGCCCCTATGAACACCATTCCAACATCCTGCCATGGCGCGAAAGCGGGGCCGAGGTGGTGGAAATTCCCGAAGCGGCCACGGGCGGGCCGGATATGGACGTGCTGGCGCAGGCGCTGGCCGCAACAGGTGACGCCGCGCTGCGGATCGGGGCGTTTTCAGCGGCGTCCAATGTCACCGGGGTTATCACAGACGTGGACCCCCTCACGCGGCTGTTGCGCGCCCATGATGTGCGCAGCGTGTGGGATTATGCGGGCGCGGGGCCATACCTGCCCATCGACATGCACGGCGGGGGCGATTGCGCCAAGGATGCGGTGGTCATTTCCCCGCATAAGTTTCTGGGGGGGCCGGGCGCATCCGGGGTGCTGATTGTCCGCAAGGATGCTGTGGCGCGCACAACGCCTGTCATGCCCGGTGGCGGCACTGTGCGGTTTGTCTCACCCTGGGGCCATGTCTATGCGGATGGGCTGGAGGCGCGTGAAGAAGCAGGCACCCCGAATGTGATTGGGGATATTCGCGCGGCACTGGCATTCATGGTCAAACACGCCATTGGCCAGCCTGTCATGCAGGCGCGCCATGCCGCCCTTGATGCGCGTGCGCGCGCTGTCTGGGACCGCAACCCGCGGCTGGAATTGCTGGGCATGGACAAGGGGCCGCGCCTGCCGATCTTCTCGTTTCGTATTCGGGACGGGCAGGGCGGGTATGTGCACCACCAATTGTTTACCCGCATGCTGAGCGATTGTTACGGCATTCAGGCCCGCGGCGGCTGCGCTTGTGCCGGGCCATATGCGCATCGTTTGCTGGGAATCGACGCCGCGCAATCGCAGCGCCTGCTTGACGCCATTCAGGCGGGTGATGAAATGGCCAAACCCGGTTGGGTGCGGTTGAATTTCAGCGTATTGTTGGATGATGCGAAGGCGGACCATATCATTTCCGCAGTGGATGCACTGGCCCGCACGCCGCACCCGATGCAAAGCGCCTATCATGCTGACATGTCGACGGCGCGGTTTTCTGCGGTTGAATGGCCAACAGGTCCGGCGCAGCCATAATGGGGCAGTGACGGCAGGTCGGGCAGGCGGGGGGCTTATCCCAAGGCTACCTTCTGCACCGGCCCCGCGATGTGGCGTGATTGGCGGGGGGGCGCGCGCTGTGTTTTGCGCACCCCTTTGTGGTTGTTTACTGCAAGTCCTTTGGTCGCATGTCTTTGGGGATGTTCTGGTAGCAGACGGGGCGCAGGAAGCGGCGGATGGACAGGGTGCCCACGGATGTTGCGCCGAAATTGGTTGAGGCGGGGTAGGGGCCGCCATGGACCATTGTATCCGTGACCTCGACCCCGGTTGGGAAACCGTTGGCCAGAATGCGCCCTGCCTTGCGTTCCAGCACCGGCATCAGGCGCTGGCCCAGGCTCGTGTCGCCCGCATCCAGATGCAGGGTGCAGGTCAGCTGCCCTTGCAGCGCGCGCGCCAGATCCAGCATCTGCCCCTCGTCACGGGCGCGGATGATCAGACCCAGCGGGCCGAACACTTCTTCACCCAGAGCGTGGTTGCCCAGCCATGCATCGGCGGTGGTGTCATACAGATAGGGCGTGGCATTGCGCGCGTCGCAACTGGTGGCCAGCATT